>DASYPC010000451.1:0-13098 GCA_036007105.1 Burkholderiales bacterium
TGGCGGCGATGGCAGCGACGCCGCGCTGGCTGACCCTCGCGCTTTCCCTTCCGGGCGTCGACGAAGCATGGATCGGCGCGTTCGCCGACGGGCTTTTCGCTCTCGCCGCGCGTTTCGGCGTGGAGCTGATCGGCGGCGATACGGTCCGCGGGCCGCGTTCGATCTGCATCTGTATCCTGGGCGAAGTGCCCGAGGGCCAGGCGTTGCGGCGCGATGGTGCGCGACCCGGTGACGACGTCTGGGTTTCGGGCGAGCTCGGCGGCGCCGCGCTCGCGCTTGCGCAGCCGGGCATCGCCGAAGCCGAGCGCCGGCTGCACGAGCCCGAGCCGCGCGTCGCGCTCGGCGAGCGACTGCGCGGTCGAGCGAGCGCGGCGATCGACGTGTCGGACGGTTTTGCCCAGGATCTCGGCCACATCCTCGAGCGTTCGGGTTGCGGAGCGCGGGTGCAGTACGAGCGGTTGCCGAAGTGCGCCGCGTTCGCGCGCATCGCGCAGCCCAGGCTCGAGCGCAAATACGTGCTCTCGGGCGGCGACGACTATGAGCTCGTCTTCACTGCGCCGCAGGCAGCTCGCGCAGCGATCGACGACGTGGCGCGCGAGATCGGCGTTCCGCTCGCGCGGGTCGGCGCCATTCATGCGGGCGCGCCCACCCTATCGATCGCCGATGGCCAGGGGAACGAAATTCCCATCGCACGCGGGTTCGACCACTTCTCCGCATGATCCCGCCGCGCCCCGGGTTTGCCTTCGCCTACACGCACCCCGCGCATTTCATCGCGCTCGGCTTCGGTGCCGGCGTGTCGCGCTTCGCTCCCGGAACGGTCGGCACCCTGGTCGCGTTTCCGCTGTGGTGGCTAATCCGTCCCGCCTACGGACCGGCGGAGACGCTCGCGATCGTGGCGCTGCTTTTCGCGATCGGCATATGGGCGTGCGAGGTTACCGGCCGACATCTCGGCGTCGCCGATCATGGCGCAATGTGCTGGGACGAGGTGGTGGCGTTCCTCGCAATGCTCGCCGTGCTTCCGGACGAGCCGTGGTGGCAGGTTGCCGCGTTCCTGCTGTTCCGTTTCTTCGACGTGGTCAAGCCACCGCCGATCCGCAACATCGAGCGTCGCCTGAAAGGAGGGTTCGGCGTCATGTTCGATGATGTGCTCGCCGCGGGATACGCAATGGTCGTTCTTGCGCTCGCCAAGCGCTTCGTGCTGTGACCGCGGATCCGCTGACGCTTCAGGCAACGCGGGTCGGGGCTCGACTGCGCGAGAAGCGCGCTTTGCTGGTCACTGCGGAATCGTGCACCGGCGGCTGGGTATCGCAGGCGGTGACCGCAATCGCCGGCTCCTCCGAATGGTTCGAGCGCGGGTTCGTCGTGTATTCGAACGCAGCGAAGGAAGAGCTGCTCGGTGTGCGGCGCGAGACGCTGGAGCTGCACGGCGCGGTGAGCGAGGAGACCGCGCGGGAGCTTGCGCTCGGTGCCCTCGAGCGCAGCCCCGGCACGATTTCGGTCGCGGTCACCGGAGTCGCGGGCCCTTCCGGGGGCTCCGCGGCAAAACCCGTGGGGCTCGTGTGCTTTGCGTGGGCGACGCGACGAGGAGCCAGGACCGAAAGCAGGAACTTCGCGGGCGACCGGGAGTCTGTAAGACGCCAGTCCGTAGCGCGCGCGCTCGAGGGCGTGCTGGAGATGCTTGACGCCGGATCCCCCCAGGCGTAAGGAAACGTAAGGAACCATGGAAAGGATTCGCCGGCCCGCGGTCGCGGGCACCTTCTACCCCGGAAATCCGGGGCAGCTCGCAGCAGAGATCGACGAGCTGCTCGATGGCGTCGAGCGCTTCGAGCCGCGGATGGGGCATCCGAAGGCGCTGATCGTCCCGCACGCCGGCTACATCTACTCCGGGCCGGTCGCAGCGGCCGCGTACGACGAGCTTGCGCCGGCGCGCGGCATCGTAAAGCGCGTCGTGCTGCTCGGGCCGGTGCATCGGGTCCCGGTGCGCGGGCTGGCGCTGCCGCTCGCCGACGGGTTCGAGACACCGCTCGGCCGGGTGCCGATCGATCGCGCTGCGTGCGCCTCGATCGCGCGCCTCAGGCAGGTGCTCACGAGCGAGCCCGCGCATGCAATGGAGCACTCGCTCGAGGTGCAGGTTCCTTTCCTGCAGAAGACGCTCGGCGAGTTCACGCTGGTGCCGCTCGCGGTCGGCAGCGCGAGCGTCTCCGAGGTGGCCGAGACGATCGACCAGCTGTGGGGCGGAGACGAGACGCTCATCGTGATCTCCACGGACCTTTCGCACTATCACTCGTACGACGAGGCGCGCGGCATCGACGGCCGGACGCTGGCGCGCATCGCCGCGTACGCAACCGACCTCGATCACGAGGAAGCGTGCGGCGCCACGCCGCTGAACGGGCTGCTGCACCTCGCGCGCGCCAAAGGGCTCTCGATCCGCCAGCTTGCAGCGAACAACTCGGGAGACACCGCGGGCGGCAAGGGCCGCGTCGTCGGCTACTCTGCATTCGCACTCGAAGACGATCGGCAGCGCGTGACTGCGGACGACGCGGGGCGCAGGCTGCTCGCGATCGCGCGCGCCGCGATCGCGCGCGAGCTGGGGACCGGCACCGCGGAGGGTCATCCGGATGCGTGGCTCGGCCAGACCGCCGCGACGTTCGTGACTCTTCTCAAGGACGGCAAGCTGCGCGGCTGCATCGGCAGTCTCGAGGCGCATCGCCCTTTGCGCGAGGACGTCGCTGCGAACGCGGTCGCTGCGGCGTTCCGCGACCCCCGCTTCCCGCCGCTCGCGAAAGAAGAGTGGCCGTACTGCGCGCTCGAAGTCTCGCTGCTCTCCAGGCCGAGGACGATCCGCTTCGCCGACGAGGCGGACCTGTTCGCGCAGGTGCGTGCCGGCGAGGACGGGATCATCCTCGAGTACGCAGGCAAGCACGCAACCTATCTGCCGCAAGTGTGGGAAGGGCTGCCCGACAACCGGCGGTTCTTCGCCGAGCTCAAGCGCAAGGCGGGCATCCCGGAGGAAACGGGGCTCGCCCGCTGCAAGGTGCTGCGCTACCGGGTCGCGAAATGGAAAGAGGAGGCGCTCCATTGATCCCGGAAACGAGCTATCCGGGGCGCTGGTGGCATGCGCTGGAAGACGGCCGCATCCAGTGCGATCTCTGCCCGCGCGATTGCCGGTTGCACGAGGGGCAGCGCGGGCTGTGCTTCGTCCGCAAGAGGGAAGGCGGTCGCATGGTCCTGACGACGTACGGCCGCTCCTCGGGCTTCTGCGTCGACCCGGTCGAGAAGAAACCGCTCAACCAGTTCTATCCCGGCACGTCGATCCTGTCGTTCGGCACCGCCGGATGCAACCTCGCCTGCAAGTTCTGCCAGAACTGGGACATCTCGAAGTCGCGCGAGATGGACAAGCTGATGGATGCAGCCACGCCGGACAGGATCGCGCAGGCGGCGATCCAGCTCGGTTGCAAGTCCGTGGCGTTTACCTACAACGATCCGGTGATCTTCGCCGAGTATGCGATGGACATCGCGGATGCGTGCCATGCCAGGGGCGTGCAGACCGTTGCAGTGACGGCGGGATACATGCACGCCGCACCGCGGCGCGAGTTCTACGCCAAGATGGATGCGGCGAACGTCGATCTGAAGGCGTTCACCGAGGATTTCTACTACCGCATCTGCGGCGGCAGGCTCGCTGCGGTGCTCGACACGCTCGTCTATCTGGTGAAGGAAACGAGCGTGTGGACCGAGATCACGACGCTGCTGATCCCGGGAAAGAACGATTCGGACGCCGAGATCGAGGCGGAGTGCAAGTGGATCCGGCAGAACCTCGGCACCGACGTGCCGCTGCATTTCACCGCGTTCCATCCCGACTGGAAAATGACCGAGGTGCCGGCAACACCCGCGGCGACGCTCAAGCGTGCCCGCGAGATCGCGCAGCTCGCTGGGCTGCGCTACGTCTACACCGGCAACGTGCATGACGAGGAGGGCGGAACGACCTATTGCCCCTCCTGTGAGAACGCAGTCATCGTGCGCGACTGGTACGCGATTCGTGCATATCACTTGAGCGAGCAGGGCGCGTGTTCGTACTGCGGCGCGCAACTTCCCGGCCGCTACCAGAAGTTCGGCAAGCCGTTCGGTCCCAGGCGCATCCCGGTGCGCCTCAGTCGCGTTGCCGCGTAGCTGTGAACAAAACGGCGTTGGCGGGGTCCTACAGGATGGAGGGAATCTGATGGCATTGCGTCGTTTCGGGACCATGGTTACTTGCACGGTGATTCTCGCGGGCTGCGCGCAGCAGCGCCCCGAGACGCCGCCGCTGCAGCCCGAGGTCGTTCCGCCCGGCCCGGTCGCCAAGGTACCTTCCGTCCCCACACCTGCATCCCGAGCTTCGAAACGCGCCACGACATTGCCGGATTACAAGGTCGAAGTCGCGAAGCAGATCGCGAGCGCGAGCACGGACCTGTTCAGCGATCCGATTCCTGAAGTGCTGAAGTCGATCGTCGTGCTCGACATCAGAATCGGCAGGGACGGCGCGCCGCAGCAGGTCTCGGTACGGCGATCGAACGGCTTCCGCCAGCTCGAGCAGCGCGCCGAGTCGAGCGTGCGAAAGGCTGCACCGTTCAGCGCGCCGGCTCCCGAGCTGCTGCGCGGTGCGAGCTCGGTGCAGTTTCTGGAGACATTCCTGTTCCGCGCCGACGGCCGTTTCCAGATCCTCAGCCTGGTCGAGACGCCGCGGTAGAGACGTTATCAGCTGGAGCGCTGGCCGTAGAGCAGCGTTATGTTGATGCGCCGGTTGACGTAGCCCTCCCGAAAGCGCGGCCGGTCGCTCGCGTGGAAAAGGTCTGAGTCGAAAACGACCGCGCGGTTCGAGCGGTAGGGCACCCGCAGCGGAACACTGCCGGTCGATTCCAGGTGACGCTCGATCGCGTCCCGGTCGATATTGAACTTCGCGAATCCCCATTCGCGCGGCGCGTCCTGCGTATGGACGAGCAGCCCGCCGTGCTCCGGATCGAGGTTCGCTTCGTCCTCGGTGATCCAGAAGTTGACGTTGACGGCTGCCGCGTCGGCATGCGTGCCGAGCGCCTCGAGGGTCGCGTCGCACTTGTAGGCCCACATCATTTGCAGCGGCAGGCCGCGTACGATGCGCGGGAACCGCTCCCTGAACTCGCGCGCCAGGCGCAACAGCAGCTCGCAGCAAAAGCCGTCGTAGAAATACGCTCCCAGGTAGCCCGCGTTGAGATGGTTCCAGATCGTGCTCTCGCGGCAGAACCTGCGCAGCGCGTCGAGCGCCGGGCGGGCCAGCAGGCCGTCGATCGTGGCGAGATTCGGCTTGGCGGTCACATATCGGTCCTCGACCGCGCGCGGGTCCAGGTCCGGATCGAGCAGCGGTCCCGACGGAGCCGCACCGCGATCGACGTAGATCGGCCGCTTGTAGGTGCGCGCGACGTACGGATGCTTGCGCTCGTCGAAGGGCACGATGCGTGCATCGTCGCCGATCGCTTCGATTTCGGCGAGCAACGACCGGTAATCATCGAGCGCCGGACGATAGGCGGCCGGGAGCCGGCCCAGCCCGATGAGGTACTCCAGTTGCTCGCAGTCGTGACGGAGCTTGGTCCTGTTCACGGCCATGTCGCGCGGCTCGAACCGCGGCTCCGGTGCGCGCCCCAGCCCTGCGGCGGGATCCGCCGTCCATGGGGTACCGCGGTTCCGCTCGAAGCAGCGCGCAAAGGATTCCGCTGCGCGAGCCAGATCGCCGCGTTCGTAGTGCGAGAGCCCGAGATTGAACAGAGCCTCGGGGAACATCGCCCTCCCCGCAAGCGCGCGTTCGAAGAAACGCTCGGCATCGCCGAACCGGCCGAGATCGTGCGACACGATTCCGAGCATGCACAGCGCATCCGCGTGCGCGGGTTCGTCGGCAACGACTTCTTCCAGATGCGCGATCGCCGCCTCGGATTCAAAAAGCGCGTGGCGCAGTACGCCAAGCTGAAGATGAACTTCCGCGCGCGCGGCACCGAGACCGAGCGCCGTGTTGTACGCCGCCACCGCAGCGCGCTGCTCGCCGGCCCTTTGCAGCGCGCGTGCGAGTGCCATGTGCGCGGCCGGAGCGGCCGGATCCAACTCCGCGAGCGCCTTGCGCGCTTCGATCGCGTGCTGCAATTGCCCTGCCGCCTCGGCAGCCCGTGCGGCGTACTCAAGGGCAGCTTTTTCGCCCGTCGCCATCGTGTCTACATCGCTGATCCAACGGGCGCGATTCTACCCCGCAGCACTCGCGCTACACTCGAGCACGATGAGCGACAGGAAGGCGATCGGTGCGCACGAAAACAAGCGCAGCCTCGCGCTCGAATGGTTCATGGTGCTCGTCTGGGTCGCGGTCTGCGTCGCGGCGAGCGCCGTTCTCTATCAGCGCGGGACCTCGAATGTCCCGCTTTGGGTCCTCATCGTCCTGGGCGTCATGTCCCTGTTCGGAGTGCTCCTGCTCTGGGGACTCACGAACCGGACGATCGGCATGGCGAAGTTCGGCGCCATCGGCCTGGAGATCCTCGCCCCCGCAACGATCGGCGGGCGCCTGGCGGCGGCGATCAAGCTGCCGCCCGCGGCGAGAGGCGCGAGCGTGCTCGGAGCGGAGCTGGCGTGCTTGCATGTGCGCTGGCAGAAGACGAACGACCGTGAATCCTCGAATCGCATAGAAAAGGACCTCCACCGCGAGCGGCGCGAGTTTCCGATCCAGTGGGCCGGCGATCACGGACAGGTTCATCTGCAGTTCGCCATTCCGTCCGGGCTGCCTCATTCCGATGCGAACGAGCAGGACGACGAAGAAGACCCGGCGAAGGGTTTCCACTTCTGGCAGCTGAAGATCGACGCGAGCGTAGCGGGGGTGGATCTGATGCGGACGTATCCGGTGCAGGTGGCGCCGGCACGCGCCGCCGCACCGCTCGCCTAGCCGGCCGGGAAGAAGCGGAATCCTGCCGCAGGGTACGGCGAGCCGCGCGGCGCGCGATCCGTTGCGTAGCGGACGAGCAGCGGCAGCTTCGCTGCGGCAGCCGCGGGCTCGAGGCCGCGGTTCAGGATCAGGTCCAGGTAGGTGAATTCGATCAGCGCGCTCGCGCCCCAGTCGACGCTCGTCGCATACCCGGACACCGGAAACGGCGCGCGTTCGCGACCGAGCCCGACGAGGCACGACGAAAAGTGCAGCAGCTTGAGATTCGTCGCGTAGCGAAGGGCTGCGAAGACTCTCTTCGTGTCGATGACTTTTCCGCGCACCCTCAGGCCGCGGGCGATCCCGTGGCTGGCGATGACGACGATCGCGGGTTCCGGGAGAACCAGGAGCTCGCGGCACCATTGTTCGAGGCTCGCTGCGTCGTCGTCGTCAAAGAAGCGTTGCCGTACACGCACGCCCGATGACCGCGCGAATGCCGGGTTGCGCTTCGATGCGCCGGCCGCTCCACGGCGACCATTTGCTTTCGCCGCGAGGGCGCCACTCGCCGGTGAACGCGCGTCCACCTTCAGCGAGTTGCAAGTGACCCGTGCCGGAGACGTTCGGCTCGCGATAGCGGAATCCGAGCGAGTCGCCGCGTGCTACGCCGTCGATCTGCGAAGGACCGCCGCACTCGTAGAAACCCTGGACACGCGCGCCTCTCTTTTCAACCAGGCGGAGGCGACCAAAACTGGTTTCCCAGATGCCGTCCCAGCCGCGCACGGCGGCGTCAGTCGCGCGCGAGCAGGCCCATCAGCGCCGTGTTGTCCCAGCGGCCGTGGCCGGCGGCGCTGATGCGTCCGTAGTACTGCTCGATCAGCGCAGTGCCGGGCATGTGAGCGCCGTTCTTCTTCGCCTCGGCAAGCGCGATGTTGAGGTCCTTGCGCATCCAGTCGGCAGCGAATCCGAAACCTTCGAACTTTCCATCCACCATGGTCTTCCAGCGGTTTTCGAGCTGCCAGGACTGCGCCGCGCCCTTGGAAATCACCGCCACCACCTTCTCCATGTCGAGCCCGGCCTTGCGTCCGAAATTGAGCGCTTCGGAAAGCCCCTGCAGCAACCCGACGATCGCGACCTGGTTGACCATCTTGGTGAGCTGGCCCGAGCCGGGTCCGCCGATCAGCGCGCACATCTTGGCGTACGCATCGAGCACCGGTTTCGCCCGGTCGAAGTCGGTTTGCTCGCCGCCGCACATGATGCTGAGCTGGCCGTTGACCGCGCCCGCCTGCCCCCCGGAGACCGGCGCATCGACGAAGCCGATGCCGCCGGACTTGCACTTCGCATGGAGTTCGCGCGCGACCACCGCGGACGCGGTGGTGTGATCCACCAGAATGGCGCCCTTCTTGATCCCGGAGATTGCGCCCGCGTCCCCCAGGGCCACCGCCCGCACGTCGTCGTCGTTGCCGACGCACATCATCACGAAATCGCAACCCGAGGCCGCTTCGCGCGGGTTGGGCGCGGACTTGCCGCCATAGTCCTTCGTCCACTGCGCGGCTTTTGCCGGGGTGCGGTTATAGACCGTCACGTCGTGGCCGCCCTTCTTCAGCAGGTGGCCCGCCATCGGATACCCCATCACGCCCAGCCCGAGAAACGCGACCTTCGCCATGTTCGTCTCCAAAATCCTGTTCTGATTAGGGAAGATGCAATGTACCACCGTGCCGTTTGACAGGCGACCGTCAACGGCTACAATACATGGACGTTTGTACAGTATCCGGTGTCGGCCCGGGACCGCTCTGCAAGCGGGCGCCTGCCGTAGATGCCGACCGCAGACAAGAAGAGGTACACGATGGAAGAGAACAGAATGAAGGCGCTGGCTGCGGCCCTGTCCCAAATCGAAAAGCAGTTCGGCAAGGGCTCCATCATGCGCATGGACGCCGAGGCCATCAAGGACATCGACGTGGTGTCGACCGGATCGCTGGGGCTCGACCTCGCGCTCGGGGTCGGCGGATTGCCGCGCGGCCGGGTGGTCGAGATCTACGGCCCCGAATCCTCGGGCAAGACCACGCTGACGCTGCAAGTCATCGCCGAGGTGCAGAAGACCGGCGGGCAGGCCGCCTTCATCGACGCGGAGAACGCGCTCGACGTCGGCTATGCCGCGAAGCTCGGCGTCAAGACCGAAGACCTGCTGATCTCGCAACCCGACACCGGCGAGCAGGCACTCGAAATCGCCGACATGCTGGTGCGCTCAGGCGCCGTGGACGTGATCGTGATCGACTCGGTCGCCGCACTCACCCCCAAGGCCGAGATCGAGGGCGAGATGGGCGAGCCGCAGATGGGCCTGCAGGCGCGGCTGATGAGCCAGGCGCTGCGCAAGCTGACCTCCAACATCAAGCGCACCAATACGCTGGTGATCTTCATCAACCAGATCCGCATGAAGATCGGCGTCATGTTCGGCAATCCCGAGACGACGACCGGCGGCAACGCGCTCAAGTTCTACGCCTCGGTGCGGATGGACATACGCCGCATCGGCTCGATCAAGAAGGGCGACGAGGTGATCGGCTCCGAGACGCGCGTCAAGATCGTCAAGAACAAGGTAGCGCCGCCGTTCCGCAGCGCGGAGTTCGACATCCTGTACGGCACCGGCATCTCGCGCGATGGCGAGGTGCTCGAGCTCGGCGTCAACCAGGGCGTGCTGGAAAAATCCGGCGCCTGGTACATCTACAAGGACGACCGCCTCGGCCAGGGCAAGGACAACGCCCGCGAATTCCTGAGCGAGAATCCGGCGCTGGCGCGCGAGATCGAAGCGAAGATCCGCGAGAAGGCGGGCCTGGCGGCGCCGGCGGTGACCGCGCCGGCAACCGAGGAAGTGGAAGACAACAAGGTCGAGAAGCTCCCGGCGCGCAGACGCAGTTGAGCGACGAACTCAGGGCGCGGGCCCTGCGGCTGCTGGCCAGGCGCGAGCACACCCGCGCCGAGCTGGCACGCAAGCTCGCGCCCGACGCCGCAACGCCGGCCGCACTCGATGCGTTGCTCACCGGGCTCGAAGCGCGAAAACAGCTTTCCGACGAGCGCTATGCGGAAGCGCGAGCCCATCAGCTCTCGCGCAAATTCGGCGCTCTCAGGGTCCGCCGCGAGCTCGTCGCGAAAGGCGTCGAGCCGGACGCGGCAGCGCGGTTCGCGGCGGATGTAGAAAAATCAGATCTGGAACGTGCGCGATCTATTCTCGCGCGCAAATACCGCGCTCCCGCGACCGGCCCGAAGGAACAGCTACGGCGCGCACGCTTCCTGCAATCGCGCGGATTCTCGCTGGACGTGATCCGCCGTGCACTCGGGCGCTTTCGCGCCGGAGCTACCGAAGAATCTCCTTGATGCGTTCCCAGTCGTTCGGAAACACGTTGAGGAACTTCGTCTTGTCGGACTCAGGCGTGCTGTAGTCGAGCGCGCGGAACTCCTTCACGATTGCATCGTAATTCTCGGCGATGACGCGCGAAGCCGGGTCGAGACCGCGCACTAGGCAAAGACCGGTGGGCGAAGCAGCGATGGTGTGGATGCGCAAATCGGGACGATATTTCTTCAGTGCGGGGATGACGCGCCACACGTCGCCAGTCCAGAAATCAGTGGTGCGGTTACGGTCCGCGCTACGGCGGTCGAACGGCAGGGAGTCGTCGAACAGGATCGTCGAGCCGGGCGTGCAGTAGCGCTCGAGGTTCATGAAGTCGCGCAGCGCGAATTCGAACAGGTGCATGCCGTCGATGAACGCCATCTCGACCGGAAGCCCGCCGAGCAGCCCGCGCACATCGCGGCTCGCAAAGAAATCGTCGCTCTTCTCGGCGTAGACGGTGGTATCCGGCGGCAGCGGCCGCGTGATCGCGGGGGCGGGATCGACGCCGATCGCCCGGGTTCCGGGCAGCACGAGGAGCAGCGAGTTGCCCTCCGCGACTCCGATCTCGACATAGGTTCGCGGCCTCAGCCAGTTGTGGATCGCCGACAGCACCTCCGCACTAGACGGCCCCGGGAGCCGCAACCGCGTTAGAAGCCACATGAGCGCGCTCGGGTCGCGGTCGCCACTCCGGGCGATCGCTTCCTCGCACCGTTTCGCCGCACCTTGTCCGTCCCCCAGGTTGTACTCGGCGACCGCTGCGCGCAGCTGCAGCTCGAGGCTCTCGGGCTGCGCGCGCACCAGGTTCGTCAGCAGGCCGAGCGCCATGCGGTGGTCTCCCGCTTGCGACGCAGTTGCTGCGGCGCGCTCGTGCAGCACGATGTCGCTCGGCGCAGCGGACGAAGCGATCGCAAGCAGGCGCCGTCCGGTCGCCTTGTCGCCGCGCGCGTACGCCGCGACGCCCGCGCTCAGCGCAACCATCGAGATCTTTCCCGAGAACAGGCGATTGAGGATCGGCAGCATCCCAACATCATACCGTCATCGTGCCGCGCGGCGGTCATCCCACCTTACTGTATATGCGTTCAGTAGAATGCCGCGCCCTTCGCGGCGGAAGGGAGGTGAAGACGATGACCCAAACCGAAGCATTGAGCATGGTGCGCGCGCTCGCGAACGGCGTCGATCCGGCGTCCGGCGAAGCATTTCCCGCGCAGAGCCCGTACCAGCGCGCCGATATCGTGCGCGCGCTGTTCGTTGCGGCCGAAGCGCTGGAGCGCTCCGAGCGTTTCTCGCGCCGGCGCGAGGACCTGCCATCCAAGGCGGGACAGCCGTGGACGGAGGACGAGGACCGTCAGTTGCTCGCGTCGTTCGACGCGGGACGCGGCTTGCAGGAACTCGCCGCGGCGCATGAGCGCACGCAGACCGGCATCCGCGCGCGACTCGTGAAGTACGGTCGGCTCGCGGCCTGAAGGAAAGCGGTTTGCGGCGACGGCCGGCGCCGCGGACCGCTTTCCCTGCAGGATCGTTCGTCGGCGCCTCTGAAGTAGAATGTTTGAATGAAATCAAGCGACATCCGCACGAGCTTTCTCGAGTATTTTCGCTCGCAGGGCCACACGATCGTGCCCTCGAGCTCTCTCGTGCCGGCGAACGACCCGACGCTGCTGTTCGTGAATTCGGGAATGGTGCAATTCAAGGAGACCTTCCTCGGCAGGGAGAAGCGCCCCTACGTGCGCGCGACCACTTCGCAGCGCTGCGTGCGCGCAGGCGGCAAGCACAACGACCTCGAGAACGTCGGCTATACCGCACGCCACCACACGTTCTTCGAGATGCTCGGCAACTTTTCGTTCGGCGACTATTTCAAGAAGGACGCAATCGATTACGCGTGGGAGCTGCTCACCAAAGTCTATGGTTTGCCCGCCGAGCGGCTGTGGACGACGGTGTACGAAACGGACGATGAGGCCTACGACCTGTGGACGAAGAGGATCGGGGTGCCGGCTGCGCGCTGCATCCGTATCGGGGACAAGCCCGGCGGGCAGAAATACCAGTCGGACAACTTCTGGCAGATGGCGGACACCGGCCCGTGCGGCCCGTGCTCCGAGATTTTCGTCGATCTTGCCTTCCTCGCGAAGGACTGGCGCTTTCCCGAAAATACGAGCGGCGAATGGACGGATCTCCAGCGCAACGAGTTCTCGCTCGACGCCTTCGTCGAGGGTGCCGAGGCCGGCCGCTTCCTCGAGATCTGGAACTTGGTCTTCATGCAGTACGACCGGCAGCCGGACGGCACGCTCGTGCCGCTGCCGAAGCCTTCCGTCGACACCGGCATGGGACTCGAGCGCACCGCGGCCGCAATGCAGGGCGTGACGAGCAACTATCACACGGACGTATTCCGCCCGCTGCTCGATCGCGCGGAGCGCGTCGTCGGAAAGAAGTATTGGGGGAGCGAGAACGCCTCCTTCCAGGTGCTCGCGGACCACGCGCGCGCTGTCGCATTCCTGCTCGCCGACGGGGTGTTCCCGTCGAACGAAGGGCGCGGCTATGTCTTGCGCCGCATCCTGCGGCGAGCTGTGCGACATGCGTGGTTGCTCGGGCGGAAGGAACCGACGCTCGTGTCCGTGGTCGAAGCGGTGATCGATTCGATGGGGGACGTGTATCCCGAGCTGCGTCAGCGCGCCAAGCACATCGTCGAGTCGACGCGTGTGGAGGAGCAGGGATTTCTCGCGACGATCGAGGCCGGCCTGGCGCGGTTCGATCAGATCGCGCCGGTTCACACCGCGAATGGCAGCCGTGACTTGCACGGGACGATCAGCGGGGAAGACGCCTTCAA
>DASYPC010000452.1:0-4025 GCA_036007105.1 Burkholderiales bacterium
TGGAACGCCGCAGTGCGCTCGAATTCGATCTCGAGCGCGGGCGTGCCGTCCGTCGTGATGTCGACCGCGCGACCGGTGTGATGCTCGCTGTAACCCGGAGGAGCGCTGACTTCGAGGACCGCCTCGAGCGAGAACCCGTGCTCGAGCTTGCTGCGAACGATCTCGGCCTGGCGTTCGACGCTGCGGAACGCAGAAGCGATGCGGATCGCGACGCCATCGGCACCCGCTGCCGCACTCATCGCGTGCCATGCGGCGGCCGTCGCGGGAGTGAGCAGATGCTGTCTCCCGTCAGCCCCGACTTCCACGACCACCAGGTTTTCTGCCTCCGCTTGAAGCGTCAGCCGTTTGGCGGCGATTCGTTCCGGCGGGATCTGCAGGGCGGCGAGACGCAGCTGAATCCTCTCCGGCATTTGATTCGCGAGACTAAGCCGATAGCGGACCTCGTTCATACCGGAAGGCGGATGAGTCTTGCTGCTTCCATCTCGCGCGAACCTATTTCGCTCGTAAAAGCGGCAGGCAGGCAGATTCCCGTCGAGCACCCACAACGTCACTTCGCGACATCCGGCTTGCGCGAGGTGGAGAAGTCCGCGACTCAGCAGCGTCGTGCCGATTCCCTTGCCCCACCTGCCGGGCGCTACGTAGATCGAGGTGACTTCCCCAATCGCAGTCGATGCCTTGTCCTCATCGCGCGAAGGGCAGACGTGAATGAATCCAAGCACTTCTTCCCCTTCGCAGGCGAGGTAGGCGCTGCCGGAGGTGTCATCGAGTATCGTGCGCCAGGCCTGGGCTCTTTTGCCAACGTCGAGAGATGCAAGCAGGTCCGGCGGCAGCAATCCGGCGTACGCCGAGCGCCAGGAGGCAACATGGACGCCGGCCAGTGCTTCGGCATCGTCCTTCGTGGCAGCCCGCACCAGCATCTGGCTTTGGCGGAAGTTCGATCTACTTGGTCACCGCCGCCGGCGCAACCGCAAGGCCGCGGACCGCGTTCTTCTCGATCGATCGCGCGACGAACCCGGAGGCTTTCACGTCCTCGGCGAATTCGCGCAGATATTTTGCCGCGGCCTCGCGTGCCTTCGGGGTGCCGATCGCTTGCTGGACGGTGCTGAACCGCCCCTCGAGCACGCGCGATCCAGGCAGCTTCTCGGAATCGGTGAGGAGCACCGGCCTGAGTCCGGCGAGCGCGTCCAGTTTTTGCGCAAGGAACGTCTCGTATGCGTTGACCCCCGGCACACGCACGAGCTGAGCATGCTTGAGGGTGCGGCTCAGGTAGAGCTCGTACGCGCTCTTCGATGCGACCGCGATCCGCACGCCCGGACGGTCCACGTCGGCGATGGTTCGCAGCGGCGAGCCTGCGGGCACGAGGTAGGTGGATTCGATCTCCGCGTAGGCGGCGGTGAACGCAATTTCGTTCGCCCGCTGCGGCTCGGCACCGAGGAACGCGACGTCCCACTTGCCGGTCTTCACCGCATCCGCCATCGCCCCGGCGGAGTCGAAAGGAACGATCTCGATCGGCACGCCCAGCCGGCGCGCGAGCTCGTGCGCGAGGTCCACGGCAACGCCGCGCGGCGCGCCGGTTTTCGGGTCTTTCCCGGTGAGCAGCACGTTGCCGAAGTTGATCCCGACGCGCAGCGTGCCGCTCGGCGCGAGGTCGAATTTCGCAAGCGAAGGCACCTCGGGAGCGGTGGCGCACGAAGCGAGCAACACAAGACTGGCAATAACGGCGGCGATTCTCGGCATGGCTTATGCTCCAGTCTTCGATTCCGGGTACGTCAGGGCGAATGTTCCATGAAGTATCGCTCAGGAGTCGCTTCGATGACCTTGAACCCCATCCGCTGGTAGAGCGCGAACGCCGGATTGACGCGCAGGACCCGCAGGCGCAGAGGCAGCCGTGCGCTTCGAGCTTCCGCGAGGAGGCGCTCGATCAGCTTCGAGCCGATCCCGCGCCGCTGGTGCTCCGGGAGGATGAAGAGCTGCGCCAGCCGGATGCAGTCCTGTTCTCTTTCGACCACCTGGATCCCGATGGCAGTGTTTTCCAGCTCGATGATCTGAGTGGAGCTCGCGGCGATGCTTTCGGACGAGCGCCGCCGAACCTCCTCTTCGTTCCACGTGCCCCACGTAGCAAGCACGTATTCGCGCATTGTGTCCCGAGTCGTGCGATATGCGAATTCGGAATCGTCCGCGGTCGCGGGACGAAGCGTTATGCCAGCTACCGGCACTGCGAGTATTCGGCTCCATCGGCGACGATGATCGGATAGCCGTTGCTGTTGCGCTTGAGCACCGTCTGCACATGCTCGAGCCCGCCTGCGCCTTCGGACATGAAGAGCTCGCCGTTCATGACTTTCCACATTCCGGCCGCGGCCGAATCGCGCTGGCTCGCCATGCTGCCGCCGCTGCCGCTCGAGGAGCCTTCGCCCCGGCTGCCGGTGCTGTACGTGCCGTTGGCGTTGAATCGCACGCGCTTCGAGTGCGAGTAGCCGGTGGTCTTGTTGTAGGTGAAATGGCACCACGTGCTCGAGAGGAGGAGCTCGTTCGACATCCCGCCCGCATCCGCGGACGGCGACAGACCCAACATCAGGGACGCGACAAGAATCGACAATCGTGTCATCGCAGGCACCTCCATCCATTTGCCTATTTGTTCGCGACTCGGCCAAACTGATCCTGCAGGCGCTTCACGGTTTCGCGCTCGCCCCGGATCCGCAGCAGCGCACCTTCGCCCTCGGTGCGCTCCTCGAGCACCTTGCAGGTCGAGAAGACCTCGCCGCGCATATTTTGCGCCGCCCAGGGAAGGAAGAGCTCGGCCTCGACGAGGTCGCGCTGGAAAAACGCGGCGATGGCCTCGTGCAGCTTCGCCACGTCGCCCTCGCGGCGCGCGCACATCACGATGCACCCGGGATACTGTGCGCGGAGCGCCGCTTCGCGCTCGCGCTGGACGGTTTCGTCGCCGGCGCGGTCGATCTTGTTGAACACGAGCAGGCGCGGCACCGCCTTCGCGCCGATTTCGTCGAGCACCTCCTCGGTGACAGTGAGCTGCCGCTCGAACCCGGGATCGCTGGCGTCCACGACGTGGGCGAGCAGGGAAGCCTCGAGCGCCTCGTCGAGCGTCGACTTGAACGATGCGACCAGGCCGTGCGGCAGGTTCTTGATGAAGCCGACCGTGTCGCTGACGAGCACGCGTGGAACGGTCTCGGGGTGCAGCGCGCGCACCGTCGTGTCGAGCGTGGCGAAGAGCTTGTCGGCGACGAGCGCTTCGCTCCCGGTCAGCGCGCGCATCAGCGTGGATTTTCCGGCGTTGGTATAGCCGACGAGCGCGACGCGCGCCAGGCCGTGGCGCGCCTGGCGCCGGGTGCGCTGTGTCCTGCGCTCGAGGTCGATTGCGTCGAGCTCCTGCTGCAGCTCGGCGATACGATCGCGGATCTTGCGCCGGTCGAGCTCGCCGTGCGCCTCGCCCGCACCCCGGCCGCCGACGCCGCTGCGCTGCCGGCCCTGCGGGCCAGCGAGCTTCGCGGCTTCGCGCATGCGCGGCCCCATGTAGCCCAGCCGCGCGATCTCGACCTGCGCGCGCGCGGCGCGGGAGCGGGCGTGGCGGCGGAAGATCTCGAGGATCACCATGGTGCGGTCCATCACCTCGCGCCCGACCTCCTTCTCGAGGTTGTGCGCCTGCGAAGGGGAGATCTCGTGGTCGACGAGAATCACGTCGGCGCTCTCTTGCAGGCCGTGCAGCTCCTCCCGCTTGCCGACGCCGAAGTACGCTGCCGAGTCGAACTTGACGCGCTTCTGCGTGAAGCGGCCGACGACCTCGAAGCCGAGCGTCTTCGCGAGCTGGCGCAGCTCGGCGAGCGAGGCATCGAACTCGTGGTCGCTCACGCTGGGCAGCTGGACCGCCGCCACGATGGCGCGCTTGCGTTGCGGCTCGGATTCCTGCGTCATGGGGCACGCAGCCTACCAGCAAAGCGGACGCGCACGCAGCCGGCGGCCCGTCCAACGCTACAGGATCTGCCCTCCGTCGACCGCGATCGTCTGCCCGG
>DASYPC010000453.1:0-3427 GCA_036007105.1 Burkholderiales bacterium
TACTTCGAGCATGCGTACCTCGCGCGCTATCTCGGCCGTCCGCTCGTCGAAGGCGGCGACCTGACAGTGCGCGACGGCTGCGTGTGGCTGAAGACGCTCTCGGGACTGAAGCGCGTGCACGCGATGCTGCGCCGGCTCGATGACGATCACTGCGACCCGCTCGAGCTGCGGGCCGACTCCGCAATCGGGGTCCCGGGGCTGGTGGACGCAATGCGACGCGGCAACGTCCTCGTCGCGAATGCGCTCGGCTCGAACCTGCTCGAGTCGAGCGCGCTCCTCGGCTTCCTGCCGCGGCTCTGCGACCGGCTGCTCGGCGAAGCGCTGAAGATGCCGTCGGTCGCGACCTGGTGGTGCGGGGAGCCTGCTGCGCTGAAGACCGTGATCGAAAACCTGGGGCGTCTCGTCGTGAAGCCCGCGTTTCCGCAGCTGCGGATCGAGCCGATGTTCGGCGAGGACCTGGACGAGCGCGGCGCGCGCCGCGTCGCGGCCATGCTGCGCGCACGGCCGAACGACTACGTGGCGCAGGAGATCGTGCGAGTCTCGCAGGCGCCGGTGTGGGACCGCTCGCACCACCGCAGGCTGCTCGCGCGCGCAATCGGCCTGCGCGTCTTCGCGTGCGCGAGCCCGAACGGCTACGTCGTCATGCCGGGCGGCCTCACCCGCGTCGCGAGCGCCGGGGATGCGCGCGTCATCTCGATGCAGCGCGGCGGAAGCAGCAAGGACACCTGGGTCATGGCGGCGGGTCCGGTCAGCACGTTCAGCCTGCTGCGGCGCTCGATCGGGCCCGAAGAGCTGGTGCGGGCGGGGACGAATCTGTCCAGCCGCGTCGTCGAAAACCTGTTCTGGTTCGGCCGCTATTGCGAGCGCTGCGACGCTACGGCGCGGCTACTGCGTGTCGGGCTGGGCATGCTCGTCGACGAAATGCCGGGAGACGACGAGCGGGTTCGCCCGATCGTCATCGAGCTGCTCCGCCAGGCCGGCATTGTTCCCGCCGGCGAGCCCGATCCCGAGGACGCGGCCCTTGCGCGCACGCTGCGCGGCGCGGTCGCCGACGAGTCGCGCCCGGGCCTCGCAAGCGGACTGCGAACGCTCGCGCGCACCGCGTCGCACCTGCGCGAACGGCTTTCGCTCGACAACTGGCGCACGCTCAACCGCATGGCGCGCGGTCTCGCGTCGCAGAAGGGACAGCCGCGCGCGCTCGCGGACGTGCTCGGCGAGCTGGATATCACGATCGGCCAGTTCACGACGCTGTCGGGCTACGCGCTCGACGGCATGACGCGCGACCCGGCCTGGCGTTTTCTGTCGATCGGCCGGCGCGTCGAACGGCTGCAGTCGCTCTGCGCGATCCTGCAGCAGGCGCTCGCCGGGCCGCCCGAAACCGACCTGACGTGGCTGCTGCGCCTCACCGACTCGATCATCACCTACCGCGCGCGCTACAGCACGCGCCCCGAGTGGCTGCCGGTGCTCGATCTGCTCGTGCGCGACGAGGCGAACCCGCGCTCGATTGCTTTCCAGGTGCTCGGGCTGCGGGATTTCGTGCGCCGCCTGATCGAGCTGTTCGGCGAGTTCGGCGACGAGCGTTTCGAAGGACCTTTCGCAGACCTGCAGCGCATCGACCCGGCAACGGACCTGCAGCCGGGAAGCGAAAAGCTCGCCGGCCTGCTCGAGCAATGGCACGCGGCGTCCGGCCGCCTCGCCGAGCAGATCGGGCTGCGCTTTTTCAGCCACGTCGGCGAATCGAGCCGGCAGACGTTTGCCACCTGAACGAGCGGGCGAACGCAACCCATGCGGCTGCAAGTCGTTCACGAAACGCGCTACTGCTACTCGAGCCCGGTGCTGCTCTCGCAGCAGCTCCTGCACCTCACCCCGCGCGTGCTCCCGTGGCAGGCGGTGCGGTCGCATCGCATCACAGTGGAACCGACCGCGGGCGAGTTCGACGAACGCGAGGATTACTACGGCAACCGTACCGTGCACATGCTGCTCGCCGCACCGCACGAGGAACTGGTGGTGCACGCTGAATCCGACGTCGAAGTCGCTCCGCGCGAGAAGGCGGTCCTCGTCGCGCCGGCGACGCAATGGGAGGCCGTCCACGACCGGCTGCATTCGCTCGAGGAGCCGCCGCTGCTCGAGCCTTCCGCGTTCCTCTACGAATCGCCGCACATCGAGACATGGCGAGAGATCAGCGACTACGCGGCGAAGAGCTTCCCTCGCGGTCGCGCAATGCTCGAGGCCGCGCTCGACCTCGCGCGGCGCATCTACAAGGACTTCACGTTCGACAAGAAGGCAACCAGCGTCGCGACGCCCCTGCGCCAGGTGCTCAAGCAACGGCGCGGCGTATGCCAGGACTTCGCGCACCTGATGATCGGCTGCCTGCGCTCGCTCGGACTGCCGGCGCGCTACGTGAGCGGCTATATCCTCACGCTGCCGCCGCCCGGACGCCCGCGCCGCGTCGGCGCGGATGCTTCGCACGCCTGGGTGTCGGTCCATTGCGGCGAAGCGGCAGGCTGGGTGGACATCGACCCGACGAACAACTGCCTGGTCGACGACGAGCACGTCACGCTCGGCTGGGGGCGCGACTTCGGCGACGTCACGCCCATGCGCGGCGTGATTCTCGGCGGCGGCGAGCAGGCGCTCGAGGTGCGCGTGACCGTGACGCCGCGCAGCGCGGCTTCGATAGAATCGTGACATGCCCAAGATGGTCACGTTTCACAGCGCTGCCGCAGCCGACTTCAGTTTGTTTCACGAGATCGCGGTCGGGCTCTTGCGGATGATGGGCCATAGCGGAACGGTGCCGGGAGCCATCCTTGCCGATGATGTTCCGGACGCGCTGGCGCGCCTCAACCAGGCGCTCGCCGGCGCGGCTGCCGGCGAAGGGGATCTGCGCCGCCGGCTGCAGGACGCGGAGCGGGAGACCGGTCAGGCGTCCGTGACGCTGACGCAGCGCGCCTATCCCCTGACCGAGATGCTCTCCCGGGCCGCGGCAATGCACCGCGATGTCCTGTGGGACGAGAACGCCCCGGTGTTCTGATCGATGGCTGATCGAAAATTCGGCATCGAGACGCTGTGCCTGCATGCAGGGCAGATTCCGGATCCGGCGACCGGGGCGCGCGCTGCGCCGATCTACCAGACCACGTCGTTCGTCTTCGATTCCGCCGATCACGCGGCGAGTCTTTTCAACCTGCAGACGTTCGGCAACGTCTATTCGCGGATTTCCAATCCCACCGTCGCGGTTCTGGAGGAGCGTACGGCGGCGATCGAAAACGGGCGCGCCGGGCTCGCCTGCGCGACCGGACAGGCCGCCGAAGCCACGGCGATCCTGACACTCGTCCAGGGCGGGGATCACATCGTCTCGGCTTCGACGCTCTACGGCGGGACGCACACGCTGCTCGGCGTGAACCTGAAGAAGCTCGGGGTCGAGACGACGTTC
>DASYPC010000454.1:0-3602 GCA_036007105.1 Burkholderiales bacterium
CGCTTTGCGTTCGTCGACCAGCACGGCATCCTGCGCGGCAAGACGATCGCGGCGGCCGCCGTGGGCGTCGCGCTCGAGAACGGCGTGGGGTTCCCAAGCTCGCTGCTGCTGAAGGACTCGTCCAACCGGTCGGTCTTTCCGGTCTTCACCGCGGACGCAGGGGTCGGCGTTCCCGAGTTGTCGGGCGCGGCGGACGCGCTGATGGTCGCGGACCCGACCACCTGGCGCGTCCTGCCCTGGGCGCCCAAGACCGGTTGGCTGCTCTGCGACCTGCGCTACTCGAATGGCAAGCCGGTGCCCTTCGACACGCGCCGTTGCCTGCGCCAGGCGCTCGCGAAGCTCGCCGAGCAGGGCTTCGGCTACGTCGCGGGGCTCGAGATCGAGTTCCATATCTTCCGCACCACGGATGCGCGCCTGCGCCCTGAGGACGCGGGCCAGCCCGGATCGCCGCCGGAGGTGGCGCTGCTCTCGACCGGTTACCAGCTATTGTCGGAGTCGCGCTACGACCAGATCGAGCCGGCGCTCGAGATCCTGCGCAACAACCTGGCAGGGCTCGGCCTGCCGCTGCGCAGCTTCGAGTGCGAGTTCGGACCGAGCCAGGCGGAAGTCACCCTGGGCGCGCTCGAGGGCCTCGCAGCCGCGGACGCGATGATCCTGTTCCGCAGCGCGACCAAGCAGATCCTCCGACGGCACGGCTACCATGCGACGTTCATGTGCCGGCCGAAGCTGCCGAACGTGATGTCCTCCGGCTGGCACCTGCATCAGAATCTTTCTCGCCTTTCCGGCGACGAAAACGCCTTTACCTCGGACGAAAAGGAGCAACCGTTATCCGCCACAGGGATGCACTATCTCGGCGGCTTGCTCGCGCACGCCAAGGGCATGTGCGCGCTCGCTGCGCCGACCATCAACGGCTACAAGCGCTATCGCCCCTACTCGCTCGCGCCCGACCGCATCCACTGGGGCCGCGACAACCGCGGTGCGATGCTGCGGGTGATCGGCTCGCCAGGCGCCGCCGACGCGCGCATCGAAAACCGGATCGGCGAGCCGGCCGCGAACCCGTACCTCTACTTCGCGTCGCAGATCTACCCGGGCCTGGACGGCATCGCGAAAAAGCTTGATCCCGGCCCTCCGGCCGACACGCCGTATGAAACGCAGGCGCAAAGACTGCCGGCGACGCTCTCCGAGGCGCTGCAGGCCTTGCGCGCCGACGAGTGCCTTGTCCAGGGTCTCGGCGCCGGGTTCGTCGACTACTTCTGCCACCTCAAGGAGGCAGAGGTTGCGCGCTTCAATCTCGAAGTGAGCGACTGGGAGCAGCGCGAGTATTTCGACCTGTTCTGACGCTATCATCCGCGGGATGAAGACGACCCTGTTGAACGACGCCGGGATCGCCGAGCGCGTCTTCAGTCACATCGCGAACGGCACGACCGACATGGGCGACGCCGTCTGGCGCGAGCCGGTCGCGAACTACCGGACGCAGGAACGGCTCGATCGCGAGATCCGGCACGTGCTCCGCGGGTCGCCCGCGCCGTTCTGTCCGTCGGCCGCGCTGCCGGATGAAGGAAGCTATGTTGCCCGGCAAGCCGCGGGAACGCCGATCGTCGCGGTGCGAGGAAGAGATGGCGTCGTGCGCGCATTCCGCAATGTCTGCCGGCACCGCGGCATGGAAGTCGTTTCGGGTGCTGGTTGCGCGAAAGTGTTCGTCTGCGGCTATCACGGCTGGGCCTACGGCCTCGATGGGCGCCTGCAGCACGTGCCGCACGAGCATGGCTTCCCGGGCCTCGACAAGGAAATGCACGGCCTCGTGCCGGTGCGCGCGGTGGAGCGCAATGGTCTCGTGTTCGTCAACCAGGAAGGCGGCGTCAACGAGTCCGCGCTGGATGACCTGCCGCCGCTGATCGCCGGGGACCAGGAGCTGCTTTGGGTCAACGAGCGGGAGACCGAAGCGAACTGGAAGATCGTGCTCGAGGGATTCATCGAGGGCTACCACATCCGCGCGACGCATCCCGAGAGCTTCTACCCGTACGGGTTCGACAACCTGAACGTCGTCGAGACCTTCGGCCGGCATAGCCGCGTGATCTACCCGTTCCGCCGAATCGAGAAGCTCGCCAAGGTTCCGCCCGAGAAGCGCAACCTCACCGGGTACGTGACGTACGTCTATCAACTCTTTCCGAACGCGCTCATCACCCAGCTCTCGAATCACACGAACCTCGTCGTGCTGGAGCCGGTCGCGATCGACCGGACGAAGGTTTTTTCCTATACGCTCAGCCAGCACGGCGACGGCGGCGACGAAGCGCTCGCTGCCGCGAAGCGGGACGCGGATTTCGTCGCCAACACCGGATCGGCAGAGGATCGCGCGGTCGTATGCGCGATCCAGCGCGGCCTCGCCAGCGGCGCGAACGACTGCTTCACGTTCGGACGTTTCGAGCCGGCGATCGCGCACTTCCATCGCACGCTCGACGCGGCGCTGGCGGCCTGAGCCATGAGAGTTTTTCAGATCGAGAACGAATGGGGCATGGACAACCTGAAGGTGTCCTCGCGCCCTGACCCGAAGCCCGGCGCGGGTCAGGTTCTGCTACGCATGAAAGCTTCCGCGATCAACTTCCGCGACCTGCTCGTCCCCGAGCGTGGCTATGGCTCGCATACCGGAACGCTGCCGCTGATCGTGCTCGGCGACGGCGTCGGCGAGGTCATTGAGGTCGGAGCCGGCGTCACAAGGGTAAAAGTCGGTGACCGGGCGCTGCCCTGCTTCTGCCAGGCCTGGACCTCCGGCCCGCCGACGCCCGAGCGCATGTCGCGCTCGCTCGGCGGACCTGCCGACGGCACGATGGCCGAGTACATGTGCATTTCGCAGGAGGCGATGGTCAAGACGCCCGCCTACTTGAGCGATCTCGAAGCAGGGTCGCTGCCCTGTGCAGCGCTCACCGCGTGGAGCGCGCTCGTGACTTACGAATCGCTCGGGCCCGGCTCGAAGGTGCTGGTGCAGGGCACGGGCGGCGTAGCGCTGTTCGCTCTGCAGATCGCGAAGCTGCTCGGCGCGCACGTCACGGTGATCTCATCGAGCGACGAGAAGATCGCGCGTGCCAGGGCGCTCGGCGCCGACGCGGCGATCAACTACAAGACCACGCCGGAATGGTATCGGGCGACGCGCGACATCACCGGCGGCGGAGGCTATGACCACATCGTCGAGCTCGGCGGCGAGAAAACCCTGCCGCAGTCGCTGCGCTGCATCCGGCCGGGCGGCACGCTATCGATGATCGGCGTTCTCTCCGGCGGCGTGATGTCGGCGCAGCTCGGACTCGTCGTTACGCGCCAGGTGCGGCTGCAGGGCATCACGGTGGGTAATCGCGACGGCTTCGAAGCGATGCTGCGGGCGTTCGAGCAGCACAAGGTGCAGCCGACGATTGACCGCGCATTCGCGTTCGAGGAGCTCAAGGAAGCCATGGCCCACCTCAAGAAAGGCGCGCACTTCGGAAAAGTGTGCATTCAGCATTGATATGGAGCTCTCCTTCTCCGGCAAGAACGTTGTAGTGACCGGCGCGAGCCGCGGCATCGGCCGCTCGATCGCGCTCGGATTCGCCGATTGCGGCGCCAACGTCTCCATC
>DASYPC010000455.1:0-8480 GCA_036007105.1 Burkholderiales bacterium
TCGAGCTGGGCGTGGCGCTCGACGTGCTCGTCGGAACGTTCATCTTCGGCATCTTCTTCTTCCACATCCGCGAGCAGTTCGACAGCCTCGACATCCGGCACATGGAAAAGCTGAAGGAGGACTGAAGTGGAGCCGGCGTCCATCTATTTCGTGCTGGGCGTCCCGCTCGCCGGCGCTGCGCTGCTCGCGCTCATCGGAGAGCGGACCTGGGCCGCGGAAGCCAATGCGACGATGAGCTTCGGCACGGTGGTCGCGAGCGTATTTCTTGCCGCTCGGGTGATTGCCGACGGCCCCTTTACCGCCCCGATTCTGCCAACGGCCCTGTTGGAGGTTTTCGGTGTACCCGACGAAGCGCTCAAGGAGCAGATCTTCGTCGATCCGTTCAACGTGTTCCTGGTCGCGCTGACGGCGTTCGTCGGCTTCACGACCGCGCTGTTCTCGCGGCCCTATATGCGCATCGAGGAGCAGCACGGGCGGGTGAATGCCGCCCGCCTGCGCCTCTACCACAGCATGTACCAGCTGTTCTCCTTCACGATGGCGCTGTGCCTGCTGTCGAACAACGTCGGCATCCTGTGGGTCGCGCTGGAAGGCGCGACGCTCTCGACGGTGCTGCTCGTCAGCCTGTACCGCACGCCCGCGAGCCTGGAAGCCGCGTGGAAGTATTTCATCCTGTGCTCGGTGGGAATCGCCCAGGCGTTGTTCGGAGTGATCCTGCTCTACTTCGCAGCGGAGAAAGTGCTCGGCCCCGGGGGCACGTCGCTCTTGTGGACGCACCTGTACGACGTGCGCGAACAGCTCGAGCCGACCGTGCTGTCGCTGGCATTCGTGTTCCTGCTGGTGGGGTTCGGGACCAAGGTGGGCCTCGTGCCGCTGCACAACTGGCTGCCGGACGCGCACGCCGAGGGTCCTACGCCGATTTCCGCGGTGCTCTCGGGACTGCTGCTCAACGTCGGGTTGTATGCGGTCGTGCGCAGCAAGGTGCTCGTCGACGGCGCACTCGAGCGCAATTTCTCCGGCGGGCTGATGATGGGCTTCGGCCTGCTCTCGGTCGTCGTCGCGGCGTTTTTTCTCTCGCGGCAGAAGGACATCAAGCGCATGTTCGCCTACTCGTCGATCGAGCACATGGGGATCATGACGTTCGCGTTCGGCATGGGCGGCCCGGTGGCGGCGTTCGCCGGCCTGCTGCACATGACGGTGCACTCGCTCACCAAGAGCGCGATTTTCTTCACCGTCGGCCATGCTTCGCAGGCTGCCGGCACGCAAGATATGGACAGCATCCGCGGCCTGATCCAGCAGAGCCCGACCATCGGCTGGGGCCTTGCGCTGGGCAGCCTCGCCATTCTCGGCATGCCTCCGTTCGGCGTGTTTACGAGCGAGTTCATGATGCTCACGACCGCAATGCACGAGCATTCGTGGGCGACTCCGTTTCTCCTCGTGGCGCTCGGTGTCGCGTTCGCTTCGATCTTCGGCAGAGTGCAGCCAATGGTGTTCGGCGAGACCGGTGCGCGCCGCCTGCCGCATCCGCCTGCGCTGGTTCCCGTGTTCACGCATCTCGCGATCGTGCTCATGCTGGGGCTCTATATCCCGCCGTACCTCGTCGACTGGTATCGCCAGGCGGCACGGCTGATCGGATGACGCGGGTGACGCCAACCCTTCCCGGGATCCAGCTCGCGCCGCTTGACGGAGCCGTACCGGCATGGCGCGCGGAGGTCGACGCGACCGGGTGGCGCACCGCATGCGAGGCCGCGCATCGAGCCGGCGGACGGCTTGCCGCGCTCTGGGCCTGCGACGAACGCGACCGCGAGAAAGGCTTTGGCGTGCGGGTGCTGCTCGTCCTGTACGAAGGGCTCGTCTGCCTAGAGCTGCCGATCCCCGCCGACCGGCCGACCTATCCCCAGCTGTCGGACCTGTTTGCCTGCGCGGGGCGGATGCATCGCGCGGCTTTCGATCTCATGGGCGTTCAGGCCGTCGGGCCCGACGGGAAGGCGCCCGACGCGCGCCGCTGGCTGCGTCACGGCGCCTGGTCGGCCGAGGAGTTTCCGCTGCGGCGCGATTTCGCCCGCGCAAGTGCCGCTCCGGCCGGCGACGACTACCCATTCGTCCGCGTCGAAGGCGAAGGCGTGCACGAAATTCCCGTAGGTCCCGTGCACGCCGGCACGATCGAGCCGGGGCATTTCCGCTTCTCGATCGTCGGCGAAAAGGTCCTGCGGCTGGAAGAACGGCTGGGCTACAAGCACAAGGGCATCGAGAAGCGCTTCGAATCGATGACGCTGGAGGACGGGGCGAGGCTCGCCGGGCGCGTGTCGGGCGACAGCACCGTTGCGTTTGCCTGGGCCTACGCGATGGCGCTCGAGAGCCTGAGCGGCACCCGCCCGAGCGAGCGGGCGTTCCTCCTTCGAGCGCTGCTGCTCGAGCGCGAACGCGTTGCCAATCACCTCGGCGACCTCGGCTACCTCGGAAACGACTGCTCGCTTGCCTTCGGATTCGCACAGTTCTGGCGCCTGAAGGAAGACGTGCTGCGAGCGAACGCGCGCATCTTCGGCCATCGCTACCTGATGGACCGCATCGTGCCGGGCGGGGTCGATTGCGACGTCGACGCGCAGACTGCATTCGCGCTGAACGACGAAGCGTTGCGCCTGAAGGACGAGCTGCGCACCCTTCGCTCCATCTACTACAACCACGCCGGCCTGCAGGATCGCTGCATCACCACCGGGCGACTGCTGCCCGACACCGCAGCGCGACTCGGCGTGGTCGGCCTCGCGGCGCGCGCCAGCGGCCACGCGATGGATGCGCGCGTGCATCCCGGTTTTGCGCCGTACGAGCGGCTGCAGCCGAAGCTCGTGTCGCATCGCAACGGCGACGTCGCGGCGCGCATCGTCGTGCGCTTCGAGGAAGCGTTCGAGTCGCTGAGGCTGCAGCGCGTCATCGTCCGCAGCCTCGCCGACGGAGCGCTTCGCGTCCCGCTCGGCCCGGCGCGCGAAGGCGCGTTCGGCATCGGCTGGGTCGAAGGCTGGCGCGGCGAAGTATTCATCGCGCTTGAGGCGGGCGCGGGCGGGCGCGTCCGCCGCTGCCATCCGCACGATCCGTCGTGGCAGAACTGGCCGGCGCTCGAGCATGCGGTGATCGGAAACATCGTCCCCGACTTCCCGCTCGTCAACAAGTCCTTCAACCTCAGCTACTCCGGCGCGGATTTGTAGCCATGCGGAAAATCCTCTTTCAGATTGCGCGCATCGGGACGATCAGCGAGCCGGCTCCGCCGATAGACGCATCACTTCGCCAGATTTCGGGTCGTCTGAGCGACGAAGTTCTGAAGCGCCTCGGGCGAGCGCTTGCGATCCGCCACGTGGATGCGGGCTCGTGCAATGGGTGCGAGCTCGAAATCCACGCAGCCAACAGCCCGTACTACAACCTGGAAGGCCTCGGCATCAAGTTCGTGGCGAGCCCACGCCACGCCGATCTTCTGCTCGTCACCGGCCCGGTGTCGCGCAACATGGAGGAGGCGCTGCGGCGCACCTACGAGGCGACGCCCGAACCCAAGCTCGTAGTCGCGATCGGAGACTGCGGCTGCGACGGCGGCGTGTTCGGCGAGAGCTATGCGAGCTGCGGGCGCGTCGCCAATGTCATTCCGGTGGATGTCGCGGTCCCCGGCTGCCCGCCTTCGCCGGTCGCGATCCTGCAGGGAATCCTGACGGCGGTAGCCTCGCTCGAGCGCTAGGGCTTGAGGTACGCGTAGCCTTCCTGCTGCTGCAGGCGCGTGATCTCGGCGACGCCCGAGGGCACGTACGTCACGTCGGCGATGAACTGGTCCTTGGTGAGCTTGCGGTTGCGCAGCGTGATCTCGCAGACGTCGAAGCGCACGCCGCGATTCCTCAGCTGCTCGACCAAGTCCTCGTACTTGTTGCCGTTCCGGTCCTTTGCGTCTTTCATCAGGAAATCGACGCCGAGCGCGTGCGTCACGACGACGATCTTCGCCTGGGGATTCACCTCGAGGTGGTTATTGATGTTGCGCAGCCCGTTGGAGGCTTGCGGCAGCCCTTCGTTCAAGTGGTAGACCACGCGATCGGTGCCGCCGCCACCAGTGGACGCGCAGCCCGCCAGCAGGGCCATCAGCGCCCAGACAATCCAGCAATGACCGGAAATGCGCATGCGATTCTCCTTCGTTGAATCCACTCGTACCGAGCCGTCGATTTTACGCTCTGATGCGAGAATGCCGCGATGACCGTGACGCTTCACGTGCTCGTCGCCGGCCAGGTGCAAGGAGTTGGCTACCGCGATGGATTGAGCGCGCAGGCGCTGCGCCACGGTGTGCGGGGCTGGGTGCGAAACCGCCGCGATGGCACGGTAGAAGCGATCCTGCAGGGCGAACCCGGCGCGGTAGAGGCGGTGGTTGCCTGGGCGCGACGCGGCCCGTCCGCAGCCCATGTATCCGACATTACGACACGGCCTGCAACCGGAGATCTCGATCGACCCTACCAGGGGTTCGACTGGTTGCCGACTGCCTAGGCTTTTCTTTTCTTCAACGCGATCATCGCCGAGAATTGCCACGGCCGGCAGGCGACCAGCAGGCCGAAACCGTTGCGCTTGCGCGCAGGCAGGGACGCATCCACTTGGGCGAACTCGTTGAATTCCGCGGCGAGCCGCTCCAGCCGGCGGCGCACCACTGCCGCGGATTCCTCGGAGATATCGCGGGCCTCGAAACGCAGCAATTCCGAGGATCCCTCGAAGCGGCTCTTGAGAAGCTCCTGCATGACCCGGTTGCCGTACGCCTTCTTGACCGGCCCGGCCGGGCGCCAGAGAAAGTCTCGCCCGACCATGAGGCGCGCGCGCTCCCCGGGACCCCAGTCGACCAAACGCACCTTCGCAAGGCGGGCAAACGCGAGCGTCAGCTCCAGTTTCGTGATCGCGTACGCCTCCAGGATTTCGGCGAACGTCCACTCGTTCAGCACCAGCCAGAACACGGACAGCAGCCGCTCGTCCCGCGCGAGGGCGTTCTCCTGTTCGAGGCTCAACTCGAGGGGTGCGGTGGCCTGCCCTCGGCTCATCCGGGCCACGTCGTAGAGATCCAGGTCGAGCGCGCGCAGGATCTGCTCGATCCGCGCAAGGGTGAACGCGCCGCGAGAGAACATGCGCTTGACCGTGGGTTCCGACACCCCCAGCTTGCCCGCGAGCTCGCGGTATGTGAGGCCGTGCGATCGCAAGGTCTTCTTCAGCGCAGCGACGAATGGGCTGTTGGCCGGCACGGTACCAGAGGTATTACTTTATGAGACTTTGCAAGGTTGGTATTGTAGCCTCGCCAGAGGCCGGCACAATGCGCGCGCACCCCTTGCAGAGGAGGACCCGATGAACGCGACGCTGGCCTTTCCCCGCTCTGGCGACCTGCGCGCTGCGCGCAGCCCATCCACCGTGCCCGTGCGCTCCGCCGATGAGCTGCGCCGGGCACTCCGCGCGGCACGGGAGCGCGCGCTTACCTTGGACGTCTCGGGGTTGAATCGGATGCTGCGGCTCGACGGTCAGCGCCGCCAGATCGAGCTGCAGGCCGCCACGTCCTGGTCCGCGGTAGCGGCGTACCTCGTCGAGCATGGTGTGGCGTCGGCGGCGGCCGGCCTTGCGGGAAATCTTGCCGGATCGGTCGGCGAGGCGGTGTCCGAGAATGGACCGGGCCCGGACGGTACGCCGATGAGTTTGCACGTCGAAGCGATCACGCTCGTCACGGCGGAGGGCGATGTGCGCCGCGCCGATCGGCACGCGAATTCAGACCTCTTCGCGCTCGCAATCGGCGGGCACGACCTGATCGGCGTGCTCTACAGCGTGACGCTGCGGATCGACTCGCTGTCGCGCGCCGTGAATCGTGCCGAGCCCCCGATCGTGCTCGACCTGGGGCAATCGGTCCCTCCGGGCGGCGTCGCCCGCAAGGCGGAGTTCCTGGTTCCGCCGGAGCAGCTCGATGCCGTCCTCGCAAGCTTCAAGGACGTCGCGTCCGAGCGCCGGATCCACCTGGAGAGCGTGACCGTACGCAGGCTTCAGCCCGAGCACGAAACGTTTCTGCGCTGGGCGACGCGCGAATGGGCCGAGGTGACTTTGCGCTACTCGGTGCGTCCGACGCTCAGTGCTTGCGTGCACGCGACCGAGATCGAGCGCCTGCTCCTCGACACCGTCGTCGCGAGCGGCGGCTCGTTCCGGATCGGCGCGGCGCAGCACCCGAGCATGGAGCAGCTGGAACGCTGCTACCCGAAGCTCGGAGCATTCATCGCGGAGAAAAAGCGCTACGACCCTGCGGAGCGGCTGCAGAACGCCTGGTATCGCCGCCTCGCTGCGCAGCTGCGGCACGAAGGCAGGGACTAGCCGCCGGCAGTGCCGGAATAGACCAGCCGGACGTTCTCCGCGGCGAGCCATGCCGAAAGCTCACCGATCAGCCGCTCGTCCGGAGTGACTCGCCAGTCATCCCCGAGCCGCACGTCACAGCTCGCCGACCCGTTCTCGTAGTGCACCAGCACGCGGCACAGGCCTTGGCCTGACGCGCGATACGGCGCGAGCGTCGCCATCAGGCGCTTTGCGTCGGCCTGCCCGTTCATGTCGAGCCGCAACTCGGTCGCGTACCGGCTGCGCAGCGCAGCGAGGTCGAGCAGCTCTTCTGCGATGACGCGCAATCCGCCGGTGAACTCGTCGCGCAGCACCTTGCCCTGCACGACCAGCAGCGAATCTTCCTTGACCCGGTCGCGCTGCTTCTCGAGCAGCTCGGCGTAGGCCGAAATCTCGACCTGCGCAGTGGCGTCGTCCAGCTTCACGACGAGCATCCGGCCGCGGCGGGTCATCTGAATGCGTGCGTCCGTCACGATCCCCGCCAGCCAGACGCGGTGCTCGGATGCGCCGAGCGATGCGAGCGAGCGCCGCGGAAAACCCGCCAGGTCCTTCTCTTACACGGTGAACAGGTGCCCGGACAGCGAGAAGCCGAGCGCGGCCTTCTCCTCCAGGAGTCTTCGCTTCAGGTCCCAGGCCTCGGCGTGAATCACGGTGTCTTCGCCGCTCGCCGCGCCGTGCTCCGCCGCGCCGAACAGGCTCGATTGCGAAGCCATCCGCTCGGCCCGCTCCGCCGCATCGAGCGCCCTGCCCGCGGAGGCGAGCACGGTGGCCCGATTCGGCTCGATGCAATCGAAAGCACCTGCACGCGCAAGCGCCTCGATGACGCGCCGGTTCATGCGGCGCTTGTCCACGCGCACGCACAGGTCGTACAGACTCGCGAAAGGCCCGCTCTCACGCGCGGCGAGGATGGCGCCGATCGCGGATTCACCGGTTCCGCGCACCGCGCCGAGCCCGTAGCGCACCGTGTTGCGGTCGACCGCGACGAAGCGGTAGGACGACGCGTTCACGTCGGGAGGCAGCAAGCGCAGGCCGTTTGCGACCCCGTCCTCGCACAGCGCGCGCACCTTGTCTGCGTCCCCCATCATGGCGGAGAGGTTGGCCGCCATGAACGCGGCCGGGTGGTGCGCCTTCATGTACGCCGTCTGGTAGGCGAGCAGCGCATAGGCCGCTGCGTGCGACTTGTTGAACCCGTACCCGGCGAACTTCGCCATCAGGTCGAACAGTTGCGTCGCCCGGTGCTTCGACAGCCCGTTCCTCTCGGCGCCCGCGACGAAGATGTCGCGTTGCGAGTCCATTTCTTCCTGGTTCTTCTTTCCCATCGCGCGCCGCAGCAGGTCGGCGCCGCCGAGCGTGTAGCCGCCGATCACCTGCGCGATCTTCATGACCTGTTCCTGGTACACCATGATCCCGTAGGTCGGGCCGAGAATCGGCTCGAGGCGCGGATCGAGGTATTCGACGCGCTGCTCGCCGTGCTTGCGCGCGATGAACTCCGGAATCAGGTCCATCGGACCGGGGCGGTAGAGCGCGACGAGCGCGATGATGTCCTCGAACCGGTCGGGCCGAGCGCGCTTTACCATGTCGCGCATGCCGCGCGATTCCAGCTGGAACACGGCGCTCGTATTCCCGGCCGCGATCAGCCTGTACGTGGCTGTGTCGTCGAGCGGGATCCGCTCGAGCAAAAAATCGGCTTCGCCAAGCTCGCGCACGTAGCGCTCCGCCCTGTCGAGCACCGTGAGCGTAGTGAGGCCGAGGAAATCGAACTTCACCAGCCCGATCGCCTCGACGTCGTCCTTGTCGAGCTGCGAAATGACGTTCGCCGTCCCTTCCGCGGCATAGAGCGGGCAGAAGTCGGTCAGCTTCCCGGGCGCAATCAGGACTCCGCCCGCATGCATGCCCACGCTGCGCGTGAGCCCTTCGAGCGTCTCGCCAAGCTCGAGCAGCTCCCGGACCTCGTCCTCCTTGCGCTCGCGCTCGGCGAGCAGCGGCTCCATCTCCCGCGCGTCCTTGAGCGTGATCGTGCGCCCGGGGTGAAACGGGACGAGTTTCGCGATCTGGTCGCAGAAGTTGTAGCCAAGCTCGAGCACGCGCCCGGTGTCGCGGATCACCGCGCGCGCCGCCAT
>DASYPC010000456.1:0-9520 GCA_036007105.1 Burkholderiales bacterium
GTGTCGCCCATTTCGGCGGCCCGCAGGAGATCCTCGTATGCGGCCGCCTGAATAGGTAGAGAGACAGCAATAAATACTGCAAGAACAGATGCCTGCACTACATATTGTATAAATCGCTTCATTTCCTCGGAAACCCATCCAGCATGGCCGTCGCGTGCAAGCCCGGGTTGAGGGGATGGCGGGCCAAGGCTCGATCGTGACCAAGTCTGCGCGCGTAAGCCAGCCATTCCCGGCCGGTCCCGGATTTGGACCCGCCTTGGCAGCCATATTTCGGCGGCAGGCCGAAGGATGCGAGCGCCCCATCGCAAGCGCAGCGCTGGAGGACCTCCGCGAGCAACTCGAGCGTCTCGCGGTCCCTTGCACCCTCCAGCCGCTCCAGGTCGTTGGACCTGAGGGCCTCAAGGATCCTGTCGGCCCGGCTCCCGCGCTCGCCCTTCGCGTCCTCGAGCGCCTTCAGCGGCGCACCTCCGGCAAACGCGAGACGCCGCGCAGCGTCCCGCACCCCTTGCGCATCGAGCCAGGCTTGCGCTGCGGCGGGGCCCGGCAGAGGCACGGGAACCGAAACGCAGCGGCTGCGCACCGTCGGCAGCAGGCGTGCCGGCCGGTGCGAGACGAGCACGAACATCGCGCCTGCGGGTGGCTCCTCGAGGCTTTTCAGCAGCCCGTTTGCAGAGATCGGGTTCATTGCTTCTGCCGGGTGCACGAGGACGATCCGCTTGCCGCCTCGATGCGAGCCGAGGTTGACGAAATCGTAGAGTGCCCGGACCTGCTCGATCTTGATCTCGGCGCTCGGCTTGATCTTCTTCGCCTCAACACGTTCTCTCACTGCCTCCCTGTTTGCCCTGAGAAAGCTCGAGTCACCGGATCGGTTTTGCTGATCCTCGTACGCGATCGTCTCCGGCTCGACGAGACGCACGTCAGGATGGTGGCCGGCGAGGAACCAGCGACAGCCGTCGCAGCTCCCGCAAGGCGCCATGCGCGGCCTGGCGGTTTCGCACAGCAGGAGCTGCGCGAAGCGCTCTGCAAGCTGCAGCTTGCCCACGCCTTGCGGTCCGTGCACGAGCAAGGCGTGAGGCACCTGCTCCGCCAGGTTCACCAGCCGGTTCCAGGCGTCCTGCTGGAAGGAAGGAATCGTCATCGGAACTCCAGCTGCTGCTCCAGCGCCTTGCGGATCTGCTCGATCGAGCCCGCGCCGTCGACGAGCTTCACCCGCCCCGGCTCATCCTTCGCGAGCCTTGCATATGCCGACCGCACGCGCTCGAAGAAAGCGCGCCCTTCTGCCTCGAAACGATCGGGTGCGCGCCCTGCCGCCTGCAGGCGTTCGCGGCTCACTTCGTAGGAGCAATCGAAGACGAGCGTGCGATCCGGGCGCAGCGCGCCGTGCGCGGATTCCGCGAGTTGCGCAATCAAGGCCGCCGAGACGCCCTTGCCGCCGCCCTGGTACGCGATCGTTGCGTCGCCGAAGCGATCGCAGACCACCCATTCCCCGCGCTCGAGCGCCGGCGCGATGATCCGCTGCACGTGGTCGGCGCGCGCGGCGAACAGCAGCAGCGTCTCGGCCAGCGGATCCATCGGTTCGCAGAGCACCAGTCTGCGCAGCGTTTCGGCGAGCGGCGTGCCGCCAGGTTCGCGCGTCACGACGACCGAATGGCGGGCATCGCGCAGCCGCTGCGCGATCCAGGGGATGTGCGTGGATTTTCCCGCGCCGTCCACGCCCTCGAGCGTGATGAACCGGCCGCGCCTGCTAGCGTCCGCCATTCAGCTGGTATTTTCGCACGGCGCGGTTGTGCTCCTCGAGCGTGCGCGAGAACTCGCTGGTGCCGTCGCCGCGCGAGACGTAGTAAAGCGAGTCCGTTTTTGCCGGCCGCAACGCGGCGCGCAGCGATGCGTGCCCCGTAAGCGCGATCGGCGTCGGCGGCAGGCCTGCGCGCGTGTAGGTGTTGTACGGACCATCGGTCAGCAGGTGGACTTTCTTCAGGTTGCCGTCGAATCGCTCGCCCAGCCCGTAGATCACGGTCGGATCGACTTGCAGCAGCATGCCGATCCGCAGGCGGTTGACGAGCACACCGGCGATCCGATCGCGGTCGGACGCCCGGCCGGTTTCCTTTTCAACCAGCGATGCCATGATGAGTGCTTCGTACGGCGACTTGTAGGGTACGGACGGGTCGCGCGCCGCCCACTGCTGCGCGAGCCGCCGGCTCATTGCGCCGTGCGCCCGGCGCAGCACCCGCAAATCGCTTGTTCCTTTGGAGAACAGATAGGTGTCGGGGAAGAACAGACCCTCGGGATGGGTCTCGGCGGCCCCGAGCCTTTTGAGGATCTCTGCATCGGCCAGGCCGAGCGTGTCGTGGCGCACGAATGGACTCGCATCGAGCGCCGCGCGCATCTGGCGGAACGTCCAGCCCTCGATCACCTTCACGTCCGCCTGGGTGACGTCGCCGCGCGTCAGCTTGTCGAGCAGCTGCATCGGCGTTACGGACGTTGTGAGCTCGTAGCTGCCGGCCTTGATGTCGGCGTCGCGCTGGAGCACGCGCGCGAGGAGCTCGAATTGATATCGCCCGACGAGGATCCCCTGCTCTTCGATCTTTTGGGCGGCAGTGCGAAACGAAGAACCTTGCGCCACCTCGAACTCGATCGGAAGCCTGGCCATCACGACGGGCGTCGTCACGTACCACCACGCGTAGGCGCCGGCTGCGACGAGTACGGCCACCGCGGCGAGCAGTAGAAACCCGAGGAAACGGAGCAACGGTAACCGGTAAAATTCTTATTCTACGATGAAGAGCGCAGAACTCAGCCAGTACGGGCTGCTCCAGGCGAGCGGCAGCGACGCGCGCGCGTTCCTGCACGCGCAGCTGACGAACGATATCGAGGCGCTTGCAGCGGAGCAGGCGCGTTACGCCGGCTGGTGCTCGGCCAAGGGCCGCCTGCTCGCGAGCTTTCTCGTCGTCCCGCACGCAGACGGATATCTGTTGCAGCTCTCGCGCGACCTCGCGCCCGCGGTCGCGAAACGGTTGTCGATGTTCATCCTGCGCTCGAAAGTCAAGATCGGCGACGCAAGCGACGCGTGGTCGCAGTTCGGGCTTTGGGGAGATGGTGCCGAGGCGGTGCTTGCCGAGCTCGGCCTGGCATCTCCGGCGCAGCACCTCGCAGTCGTTCGCCACGAGAATCTGCTCGCGGTTCGCGTCGCGGCGCAGCGCTACCTGCTTGTCGCGCCGGCGACGGAGCGGGCGCGACTTGCGGCGCTGCCCGGCGCAAGCCTCGAGAGCCTCTGGACGCTGGAGGAAATCCGCAGCGGCCGGCCGCTCATCACGCAAGCGACACAGGACCAGTTCGTCCCGCAGATGGTCAACTATGAGCGCTTCGGCGCGGTCGACTTCCAGAAGGGCTGCTACCCGGGGCAGGAAATCGTCGCGCGCGCCCAATACCGCGGCCAGGTCAAGCGCCGCATGGTGCGGGTGAGAACGCCGCTGCCGCTGCGGCCCGGGCAGCATCTCTATAGCGATGATCTGCCCGGCCAGGCGAGCGGCACGGTCGTCAATGCGGCGGGCGACGAGGCGCTCGCGGTCGTGCAGATCTCGACGCTCGAGCAGGGCGTTGCATTGCGGGCCGAGTCGCACGGCGCACCTCTCGAGGTGCTTCCCCTCCCCTACGCCGCGTGACGACGAACTATTACGTCTACTACCGCGTCGATCCAGCGCGGCTGAGCGAGCTGCGCGCGGCAGTCGAACAGCTTTTTCGCGTCATCGAGCGTGAAACGGGCATCCGCGGAAGGTGGATGCACCGGTGCGACGATCCGACCACGTACATGGAGGTCTACGAGGGCGTGCCCGAGGAAGCCGCGTTCGAAGCGCTGCTCGAGCGCGAGGCCTCGAAAATCGGCTCGACGCGCCGGATCGAGCGCTTCGTATGTGCCTGATCCTCGTCGCCGCGCGCGTTCATCCCGGCTTCCCGCTCATCGTCGCTGCGAACCGCGACGAGTACCACGCGCGCCCGAGCGAACCTGCCGGGTTCTGGAAGGACCGGCCCGGAATCCTTGCCGGCCGCGACCTGGAAGCCGGAGGCACCTGGATGGGTGTGTCCCGCAACGGCCGCTTCGCTGCGGTGACGAACTACCGGGGCGCGCGCGATGCGAATGCGCTCGAGTCGCGCGGCGCGCTGGTCACACGTTTTCTGGAAGGCAACGCATCGGCGGCAGCGTTCGTGAGCGACGTCGCGCAGCGCGGCAACACCTATAGCGGCTTCAACCTTTTCGCGGACGATGGCGACGAACTTTGGTGGTGCACGAACCGCGACGGAGCGCCGCGGCACTTGGACGGCGGAATCTACGGCCTCGGCAATTTCCTGCTGGACACGCCGGAGCTCGTCGAGTCGAAGACGAGATTCTCGCATTGCGTGGAGCCTGGTCCGGCCATCGAGCCGCTTTTCACCGTCCTCGCTGCAGCGAAAATCATCGCTCCGGAATACGGAACGCGCTGCTCGACAGTCGTGCTCAAAGGCGACGACGACAGGCTGCAGTTCGCCGAGCGGCCGTTCGATGCTGCGGGCGCCGAAGGCGTCACCGCGCGCTACGAATTCAAGGTGAGGCCTTAGCGATCGTCTAGCTTCCTCCGCATCGCCTGGTGCGGAATGCCCGCCTCCTCGAAGATTTCGCCGTTCTCGACAAATCCGTACCGCCGATAGAACGCGAGCGCATGCGTTTGCGCGAAGAGCTCGACCTCCTTGTCGCCGCGCTCGCGCGCAAAGCCGATCAGGCGATCGAGAATGGCCCCACCGACGCCCTTCCCGCGCCACTCCTTGAGTACCGCCATCCTGCCGATATGCCCATCCGGGAGAAGCCGCCCGGTGGCGATGGCGTCCCCGGCACCGGAATACGCGAGCGCATGCAGGCTGTTCGCATCCTGGTCGTCCCATTCGATCTCGATCGGGACGCGCTGCTCCTCGACGAACACGGCGAAACGAATCGGACTCGCCTTTTCGCGCGCTTCATCCCAGCTCATGAGTTCGATGCGAAGCATCGACGAAAGTATAATTCGCGCCGATGAAAAGCCTCTGGAGCGACGCCGAAGCGGCCCGGTTCTCCGGCCCGCTCGGTCCGCGCGTCTACACGTCGCGCCTGCTCGGGCGCGACAAGTCGCTGGTGCTGCATGGCGGCGGCAATACGTCGGTCAAGCTGCGCGAGGTGGATCTGTTCGGCGAGCAACAAGACGTGCTCTACGTAAAGGGCAGCGGTTGGGACCTGGAGACGATCGAGGCGAGCGGTTTTACGCCGGTCGGTCTCGATTACGTCAAGCGGCTCGCAGCCCTGCCCTCGCTGTCGGATCCGCAGATGGTCGGCGAGCTTGCCACGCATACGCTGCGGGCCGGCGCGCCGGCGCCGTCGGTCGAGACGCTGCTGCACGCGATCCTGCCGCAGAAGTACGTGGATCACACCCATGCAGACGCGGTGCTGTCGATCTCCAACGTCCCCGAAGGCGACCAGCGCATCCGCGAGATCTACGGGGGCAAGGTGGTCGTCGTTCCGTACATCATGGCCGGGTTCGACCTGGCTTCGTATTGCGCGCGCGAGTTCCCGCGCCAGAGCGGGCCGGACACGATCGGCATGGTGTTGCTCTCGCACGGCGTATTTTCTTTCGGTGCAGACGCGAGAGAGTCGTACGAGCGGATGATCCAGCTGGTTGCGATGGCCGAGGAGTACCTCGCGTCAAGGAAGGCGTGGAGGGTCGGCGCCCCGGCGGCGAAACCGGGCGAATGCAAGCGCGAAGAGATCGCGCAGCTGCGCCGCACGGTTTCGGAGGCTGCCGGATTCCCGCTCATCGTCCGGATCAGCGATGCGCCGAAATTTGCCGCTTTCGCCCGTGACGCGCGCATCGCACAGCACTCCCAGCGAGGGCCGGCAACGCCCGACCATGTGATCCGGACGAAGCCCTTGCCGATGCTCGGGCGCGACGTCGCCGGTTTTGCCGCGCGCTACCGCGAATACTTCGAACGCAACGCAGCGCAGGCGAAGGAAAAGAAGACGATGCTCGACCCGGCGCCGCGCATGGTGCTCGACCCGCAGTTCGGCTTTGCCGCGATCGGCGGCACGGCGAAGGACGCGGCGATCGTCGAGGAGCTGTACGATCACACGATCGACGTAATCCTGCGCGCCGAAGCGCTCGGCGGCTGGCGTGCGCTCGAAGAGAAGCATCTGTTCGACATCGAGTATTGGGACCTGGAACAGGCGAAGCTCAGGAAGGCCGGCACCTCCCCGCCTTTCAGCGGAGAGATCGCGCTCGTCACCGGCGCCGCCTCGGGTATCGGCAAGGCGTGCGTGGAGTCGTTCCTGCAGCGCGGTGCTGCAGTCATCGCCTTGGATCTCAATCCCGTGATCGAGAACCAGTGGCAGCGCCCGGACGTCGTGGGATTGCAATGCGACCTGACGATCGCCGAGGAGGTGCGCGACTGCCTCGACCGGGCGACACGGCGCTTCGGCGGCGTCGACATGCTCGTGCTCAATGCCGGGATCTTCCCGACTTCTGCCGCAATCCAGGACATTGCAAGGGACGCATGGCGCTCGGCGATGACTGTGAATGTCGAGGCGAGCCTGCATGTACTGCAGGCCTGCCACCCGCTGCTCGCGCTTGCGCCGCGAAGAGGCAGGGTCGTAGTAATCGGCTCGCGCAACGTTCCGGCGCCGGGACCCGGCGCGGCGGCCTATTCCGCCTCGAAGGCAGCGCTGACGCAGCTTGCGCGCGTTGCGGCGCTCGAGTGGGCGAAGGACGGCATCCGCGTGAACTCGATCCATCCCGACGCGGTGTACGACACTGCGCTGTGGACCGAGGAGCTGCTCAAGCAACGCGCTGCCGCCTACAGCATGACCGTCGAGCAATACCGCAGGAAGAACCTGCTCGGGACCGAAGTGACTTCGAAGGACGTCGCCGAGCTCGCTGCCGAGATGTGCGGGGCGCTCTTCGCCAAGACCACCGCGGCGCAGATCCCGGTGGACGGCGGCAACGAAAGAGTCGTGTAGTGGCGGTTGAGGCGCTGCGCTGGCGCGGCGATGCGCTCGAGCTGCTCGACCAGCGCCTGCTTCCGGAGCGGACCCTGTACGTGACCTGCCGCAACGCGGCTGAGGTCGCGCAAGCGATCCGCGATATGGTGGTGCGCGGCGCACCCGCGATCGGCTGCGCGGCGGCATTCGGCGTCGCGCTCGATCGCGGAGCAGAAGGCGCGTTCGACGTGCTCGCAAAGAGCCGCCCGACCGCGGTCAATCTCTTCTGGGCGCTCGAGCGCATGCGCAAGGCGAAGGATCACGCGACCGAGGCGATCGCGATCTTCGAGGAGGACGTCGCAGCGAACCGGGCGATCGGCGCGCACGGCGCGGCGCTTATTCCCGACGGGTCGCAGATCATGACCTATTGCAACACCGGCGCCCTTGCGACCGCCGGCTATGGCACTGCCCTCGGCGTCGTGCGCGCAGCAATCGAACAGGGCAAACGCGTGTCCGTGATCGCATGCGAGACACGACCCTATCTGCAAGGTGCCCGGCTGACTGCGTGGGAATGCATTCAGGAGGCGATTCCCTGTACGCTCGTTACTGACAACATGGCAGGGCATCTGATGAGCCGGGCCGAGATCGACCTCGTATTGGTCGGCGCCGACCGGGTCGCCGCAAACGGCGACGTCGCGAACAAGATCGGCACCTACATGCTGGCAGTGCTCGCGCGCCGCCATGCGCTGCCGTTCTACGTCGCCGCCCCGCTTTCGACTTTCGACCGGCAGATCACGGACGGCTCGAAGATTCCGATCGAGGAGCGCGCTGCCGACGAGCTGACCGGCTACCGCGGCACGCGCTGGGCGCCACTGGGTATCCAGGTGCGAAACCCTGCGTTCGACGTAACGCCGGCGGAGCTCGTGAGCGCGATCGTCTGCGAAAAGGGCGTCGTGCGCGAGCCCAATCTCGAGCGAGTGAGGTCGCTATGGCGCTGACGCGAGCTGCAGTATTGCTGTTGGCCTACGTCGCATGGTTCATCGCGCAGCCGGCGCAGGCCGTTCGGCCGGGCCAGGTTTCGTCTACTGCCGAGGCGACCTGCGGCTATCGCGCCATTGCCGCGCAACACCCCGACCCGAAGCTCCGCAACCCGGACGATCTCGCTGCCAAGCTTTGCCGCTGGCAGAACTCGTTGCCGCGCGACTACGCAGCCGCGCGGCCTCTGATCGATCAGGGCGAGACCTACTCTGCGTTTTTCTATGTCAACGCTCGCACGCACTACATCGACGCCGCCCTGAAAAAAGCCGCCGCCGACGGAGTGACGCAGGTGGTGGTGCTGGGCGCGGGATTCGATAGCCGCGCGTACCGCTTCCGCGCTTCGCACCCGCAGCTGCAGTTCTACGAGGTCGACCTGCCCGCTACGATCGAGGCGAAGAAGGTCCGCGTCGCCGAAGCGCTGGGTGCCCTGCCCGACTATGTGCGTTACGCACCGATCGACTTCAACACGCAGAAGCTCGAGGAGGTGCTGCTGCCGCTTGGCTACGATCCGAAGCAGCGCGGCTTCTTCCTGCTGGAAGGCGTAGTGATGTACGTGGTCGAGGCCGGGAACGTCGCCACGTTCGAGTTCATTCGCAGAAACTCCGCGCCCGGCAGCGTGGTCGTGTACGACTACGTGCTGAGGCGGGTCATCGAGGGCGATACCAAGGGCCTCTATGCCGCCGCCTACCTCGCCTTCGCAGTGGAGCGCGTTGGCGAGCCGTACATCTTCGGCTGGACGCCGGCAGAAGCCGCCGCGTGGGCGGGGAAGCTGGGCTTCAGTGTCGTCGAGGACGTTGGCGACAAGGAGCTCGGTCGCCGTCACCTCACCGGCTCGAACGGCAGGCTCGACGGCCGGCTGCTCGACTGGCATCGCCTCATGGAAGTGCGAGTGCCGTGAGCGGCTATTCCACGAACAGCGTCGCCGGCTGCTCCAGGAAACCCTTGACCTTCTGCACGAATGCCGCGCCGTTCCAGCCGTCGATCACGCGGTGGTCGAACGAGGAGGAAACATTCATCATCCTGCGCACGACCACCTGCCCTGCACGCACCACCGGCCGCTCGGCGATGCGGTTGACGCCGATGATCGCGACTTCCGGGTAGTTGATGATCGGCGTGGAGGCCACGCCTCCGAGGGCGCCGAGGCTGGTGATCGTCACGGTCGAGCCTGAAAGCTCGTCACGCGTCGCCTTGCCTTCGCGCGCGGCCGCGGCCAGGCGGCTCGCTTCGGCCGCGCACTGCCAGAGATCGAGCGATTCTGCGTGGCGCAGCACGGGGACCAGCAAGCCGTGCGGCGTTTGCGTCGCGATACCGACGTGAACCGCGGCGTGGCGGGCGAAGATCCCTTTTTCGTCGTCGAAGCGCGCGTTGATCTCCGGGTGCACGGCAACCGCGCGAACGATCGCCCGGATGATGAAAGACAGCGGGGTCAGCTTTGCGCGCTTGCCTGCATGATCCGTGTTCAGGTGCAGGCGCAGTTCTTCCAGCGCCGTAACGTCGATTTCCTCGATGTAG
>DASYPC010000457.1:0-1806 GCA_036007105.1 Burkholderiales bacterium
GAATTCGGATTGACGCTGACGATCGGCACCTGCGTCACCGAGACGAACAGGTGGAAGTCGCTGAGCTTCGTGCCGGCAAGCCCGAGCACCGGGTAGGTGCCGAGCTGCTTCGGTGCGCCGGCGGTCCACGTGTAGCCGTCCTTCGCGGCGTTCATCGCGTTCATCGTGCCGATCGAGCCCGCGCCGCCCGGCTGGTTGATGACCACGATCTTGGTGCCGAGCGCATCCTCGAGCTCCCCCGCCGCGACGCGCGTCACCTGGTCGGTCGCGCCGCCCGCGGCCCAGGGAACGATGATGTTGATCGGCTTCGTGGGCTTCCACTGCGCCTGCGCCGAGCACGCGACGGCGAGCGCCGCTGCGGTAACGACTGCCTTCACTGCGTTCATGGCTCCTCCTGGTTCATTTCGAAAGGTATCCCAGCACGAGCGCGGTCATGTGCTTGAGGCGCTCGGACTTGCTGCGCGCGGCGAGCAGGTCGCGCTCGAAGATCGTCGACAGCGTGTGGCGGTTGCTCAGATAGAAGTAGCCGAGCGCCGCAATCGAGATATAGAGCTGCACCGGGTCGACGTCGTTGCGGAATTCGCCCTTGCGCGCGCCGCGCTCGAGCAGGTCTTTCAGCATCGCCACCAGCGGCGAATGCATCGCCGCGATCTGGCGCGAGCGTCGCAGGTGTCGCCCCTGGTGCAGGTTTTCGCTGTTGAGTAGCGTCAGGAACTCCGGATGCTTCAGGTAATAGTTCCACGTGAACGCGATCAGGCGTCGCATCCCTTCGGCGGGGTCGAGATCGCCGAGCCGCAATCCCTGCTCGGCGCGCCGGATGTGCGCGTAGCGCGATTCGAGAACCGCGAGAAACAATGCCTCCTTGTTGCCGTAGTAGTAGTACAGCATGCGCTTGTTGGCGCCGGCGCGCTCGGCAATGCGGTCGACGCGCGCGCCGCCGAGGCCGTGGCGCGCGAACTCGTCGGTCGCAGCCCGCAGGATCCGGTCCTTGTTGCGCTCGGGGTTGCGCCGGTTATTGCGCGGTGCCGCCTCACTCATTGGTGGCCGCCACGCGCTCACTCCATCCCGAGCAGGCGGTAGATGCGGCGCGTGTATTCGCCAAAGCGCTCGTTGGTCTTCATGTCGAGCGTGCGCGGGTACGGCAGCTCGATCGGGAAGTTGTCGGCCATGCGCGCCGGACCCGCAGTGAGCACGACCACGCGCGTGCCGAGGAACACGGCTTCCGAGATGCCGTGCGTCACGAAAATGATCGTCTTGCCAGCTTCCTTCCAGATGCGCAGCAGCTCGATGTTCATCTTCTCGCGCGTCAGCGCATCGAGCGCGCCGAACGGCTCGTCCATCAGCACCAGCTTCGGGTCGTGCACGAGCGAGCGCGCGATCGCCGCGCGCTGCTGCATCCCGCCCGAGAGCTCGTACGGATACTTGTCCTCGTTGCCCGTCAAGCCGACGAGCGCGAGCAGCGCACGCGCCCGCTCGCGCGACTCCGCCATCGGCAGGCCGAGGATCTCCGCAGGCAGCAGCACGTTCTCGAGGATGCGCCGCCACTTGAGCAGCAGCGGTGCCTGGAACACCATCCCGACGTCGCGCGCCGGATCGAACGCATGCGCGGCGCTCCCGATCCGCACCTCGCCGCCGTCGTGCGGATGAAGCCCGGCGAGGATCTTGAGCAGCGTCGACTTGCCGCATCCCGACGGGCCGACGAGCGACACGAGCTCGCCTGCCATTACGTCGAACGTCGCATCCGAGATCGCGAGGTGCTAGGTCTTGCCCCTGCGATACACCTTCTTTACGCCGGCGAGGTGGATG
>DASYPC010000458.1:0-6256 GCA_036007105.1 Burkholderiales bacterium
GGCGGCCCGACGGACACGGTCGCGCGCGTGATGGGCATCGCGATGGGGAAGCCATTGGGACAGACGATCGTGGTCGAGAACCGCCCGAGCGCCGGCGGCATTCTCGCGCCGGAGACCGTGAAGAACGCGAAGCCCGACGGCTACACGATCCTGATCCATCACATCGGCATGGCGACGATCCCCGCGCTGTACCGGCAGCTGCGCTTCAATCCGCTTACCGACTTCGAGTACATCGGCCTGATCAACGACGTGCCGATGACGCTGATTGCGCGCGGCAACTTTCCCGCGAAGGACTTCAAGGAGTTCCTCTCGTACGTCAAGGCCAACAAGGACAAGGTGACGTATGCCAACGCGGGCGTCGGCGCGGCGTCGCATTTGTGCGGGATGCTGTTCATGAGCGCGATCCAGACCGACCTGCTGACGGTTCCGTACAAGGGTACGGCTCCGGCGATGAATGATTTGCTGGGCGGCCAGGTCGACTTCATGTGCGACCAGACGACGAATACGACGAACCAGATCAAGAGCGGCAAGGTAAAGGTGTACGGAGTTACATCGAAGAAGCGCGTGCCTTCATTGCCCGATGTGCCGACGCTCGATGAGCAGGGGCTGAAGGGTTTCGAAGTGGGCATTTGGCATGGCTTCTACGCACCCAAAGGCACTCCCAAGCCGGTCATCGACCGCCTGGCCGCCGCGCTGCAGGAGGCGCTCAAGGACCCGGACGTCAAGAAGCGCTTCAACGATCTCGGTACCGATCCGATCGCGCTCGACAAGGCAACGCCGGCAGCGCTGCAGGCGCACCTCAAGGCCGAGATCGACAAGTGGGCGCCGCTCATCAAGAAGGCCGGCGTCTACGCCGACTGATCCGGTCGTTGAAATGAAAAAGGCGCCGGCGGGCGCCTTTTGTTTTTTCTGAGAGCTCTTTACTTGAAGACAGCCTGGAAGAATTTTGCTGCCTCGGACTTGGCCTGCTTGTCCACCTCTGCGTTGTACGCGAGCGGCAGGTTGAACTGCTTGCCCTTCTCGGTCGCCTCCGGGTTGGTGAAGGCATGCACCGCGCCCGGGTAGTTGATGAACTTGTAGTCCACTTTTGCGGCGTCCATTTCCTTCTTGAATGCGTCGATTGAGTCGGGCTTGACGAACGGATCATCCGCGCCGTTCAGCACGATGATCTTCGATTTCACCTTGCCGGCCTCGGCGGGCGACTGCGCCGTGAGGTTGGCGTGGAAGGCGGCGACGCCCTTCAGGTCCGCGCCGGCTCGCGCCATGTTGAGAACCACGCCGCCGCCCATGCAATACCCTGAAGCGCCGATGCGGCTCGCGTCCACCGTCGGATGCTTGGCGAGTTCGGCGCGCGCGGCGTTGAAGCGCGACTGCATCCCCGCCGGGTTGCCCATGAGCCCCTTCGAGAGGCCGCTCGCGTCTTTCGGGTTATCGGCGGTCTTGCCATCGCCGAACATGTCTGCAACAAACGCGGTGTAGCCCTGCTCGGCGAACTTGCGCGCCTCCTCCCGCGTATGTTTCGTGACGCCCCACCACTCGTGCACTACGACAATGCCGGGACGCTTGCCCGTCTTGGCATCGTCGTAGACGACGAACCCCTTCAGGGTGGTGTCGCCGTCCTTGTAGGTGACGGGTTCTTCCTTGACGGCGGCCGTAGCCGCGGCAACAAACGACAGGGCGAGCAGGCCGCCCGCGAAGTGCTTGAACATGCGAGATCCTCCTTGGTAGTCGAGAACGGGTTATACAGCAAGGCTGCTAACAGCAAGCACCGGCCTTCGCTTCCCGACGCCGGTCGCTTGCTCGAACGCGTGTGCCAGTTGCAGCACGCCGAAATCGTCGCGGTAGCGCCCGACGATCTGGATTCCGACGGGTAGCGCCGGATCGTCGTCGGTGAACCCTGCAGGCACTGAAATCGCGGGATGTCCGGTCACGGTGATGTGGTAACAGGACTTCATCCAATCTAGGTAATTGGCCATCGGCACGCCGTCGATCTCTTTCGGCCAGATCTCGCTCGCCGGAAACGGCGCGACCTGGTTCACCGGGGCGAGCAGGAACTCGTAGCGGTCGAGGAACTCGCGCATGCGCTGAAAGACCTGCGCGCGCAGCGTTTCGGCATTGGCGATCCGCTCGGGGGCGAGTCTCAGACCCTCTTCATAGTTCCAGACCACGTCGGCCTTGAAATCGGCGCGGCGGGTCTTCATCAGCGCATGATGCTTCTGCACGAACGCCAGCGCGCGCAGGACGTGGAAGGCTTCGTCGGCTCCAGAGAGATCGGGTTCCGCCTCCTCGACCACACAGCCGAGCGTTTGGAACACCTTCCTCTGCGCCTCGAGCACGCGAGTGACGCGCGGTTCGACTGAAAGTCCGCCGAGAGTGGGGCTCCAGGCGACACGCACTTTGCGAAAGCTTCGGGCGAGTCGGCGAGTAAACGCCTTGCCCGCCTCGTTGTATGCAGCCGGCGCGCGCGGATCGGGCCCGGCCATCGCAGACAGCAGGAGCGCGGCGTCCGCGACCGTGCGCGCGATCGGGCCGAGCTCGGCCATGCTGGACCACGGATTCTGGGACGGATGAGCAGGCACACGGCCGGTGGAGGGCCGGAATCCGACGACGTTGCAGAAGTTGGCCGGGTTGCGGAGGGACGCGCCGAGATCCGAGCCGTCGGCGAATGGCAGCATGCCGCAAGCGACCGCAACCGCCGCTCCGCCCGACGAGCCGCCGCAGGTCTTGCTCGTGTCGTACGGATTGCGCGTGATTCCGAACACCGCATTGAACGTTTGCGAGCCCGCGCCGAACTCCGGCGTATTGGTCTTCCCGAGCGTGATCGCGCCCGCGGACCGGAGCCGTTCGACGAGCAGCGCGTCCTCGGCGGGCACCTGGTCGCGGTAGATCGGCGAGCCCAGCGTCGTGCGGATCCCCTTGGTGGCGACCAGGTCCTTGTAGGCGATCGGCAGGCCCGCGAGCGGCCCGGGCGATGCCGCGCGTTGCTTCGCCAGCCGCCGGTCGAGCGCACGTGCTTCCCGGAGCGCGAGCTCCGGCAGGAACGTCACGATCGCGTTGACGCGCGGATTCACGCGCTCGATCTGCGCAATGAAGGCGCGCATGACCTCGGTCGCGGAAACCTTGCGTGTGCGGATCAGCCGCGCGAGCTTGCGGGCGCCTGCGAAACAGAGGTCGAGATCTGCCATCGGCTACATCAGTACGATGTCGTACTGCTCCTGTGTGTAGCTCGATTCGACCTGCAGCGACACGGTGCGGCCGATGAAATCCGAGAGCATCGCCACCGCGGGCGACTCTTCTTCCTGCAGCAGGTCGACGACCGGCTGGGAGGCGAGCACGCGGAATTCGCGTGCATTGAATTGCCGCGCCTCGCGCAGGATCTCGCGCAGAATGTCGTAGCACACCGTGCGCGCGGTCTTCAGCTGGCCACGGCCGGCGCAGGTCGGGCACGGCTCGCACAGCACGTGGGCGAGCGATTCGCGCGTGCGCTTGCGCGTCATCTCCACCAGCCCGAGCGCCGTGAAGCCGTTTACCGTCATGCGGGTGCGGTCGTGCGCGAGCGCGCGGCGGAACTCTTCCAGTACCGCGTTGCGATGCTCCTCGGTGTCCATGTCGATGAAATCGAGCACGATGATGCCGCCTAGGTTGCGCAGCCTCAGCTGGCGGGCGATCGCGTGCGCGGCTTCGAGATTGGTCTTGAACACGGTGTCGTCGAAATTGCGGCTGCCGACGAACCCGCCGGTATTGACATCGATGGTCGTCATCGCCTCGGTCTGGTCGACGATCAGCGTCCCGCCCGACTTGAGGTCCACGCGGCGGGACAGCGCCTTTTCGATCTCGGGCTCGACGTTGTAGAGGTCGAAGAGCGGCCGCTCGCCGGTGTAGTGCTCGAGCTTCCCGCGCACGTTCGGCGTATAGGTTTCGGCGAAGGCGGCGAGCTTGTGGAAGTTCTCGCGCGAGTCCACCAGCACCCGCCCGGTGTCCGCCGATACCATGTCGCGCAGCACGCGTTGCGCAAGCGACAGGTCCTGGTAGAGGAGCGCCGGGGCTTGCGCGCGCTTCGCCCGGTCGCTGATGTCGCTCCACAGGTGGCGCAGGTATTCGATGTCGGCGCGCAGCTCGTCTTCAGTCGCGCTCTCCGCGAGGGTGCGCAGGATGAATCCGCCTTTTTCCTCCGGCGGCAGCAGCTCTCTGAGCCTTTCGCGCAGCAGCTGGCGCCCGGTCTCGTCCTCGATCCGCTGCGAGATGCCGATGTGCGGGTCCTGCGGCAGGTACACGAGCATCCGCCCGGCGATCGAGACCTGCGTCGAGAGCCGTGCGCCTTTGGTGCCGATCGGATCCTTCACGACCTGCACCAGCAGCGGCTGGCCCTCGGCGAGGATGCGCTCGATCGGACGCTCCAGGTCGGAATTCTGCCGGCGGTGCTCCCAGATGTCGGCAACGTGGAGGAACGCTGCGCGTTCCAGGCCGATCTCGACGAACGCCGCCTGGATCCCGGGCAGCACCCGCGCGACGCGGCCCATGCAGATGTTCCCGACCAGGCCGCGGCTCGCGGTGCGCTCGACCACGAGCTCCTGCACCTGTCCCGCGCCGATGACGGCGACGCGCGTCTCCTGCGGAGTGACGTTAATCAGGATTTCGTCGGTCATGGAGCGGTCCGAGCGCTTGCAGCAGCTGCGCGGTCTCGTAGAGCGGCAGGCCGACGATACCGGAATGGCTGCCGCGAATCTCGCGCACGAACATCGCGGCGCGGCCCTGGATCGCGTACGCGCCGGCCTTGTCGTCGCACTCGCCGCTCGCCACGTAATCGCGGACCTCCTGCGGCGAGATCTCGCGAAACAGCACTTCGGAGGCCGACAGCGCGGTTTCCACGCGCTCCTCGTACTTGAGCGCCACCGCGGTCAGCACTTCGTGCCGCTTGCCCGCGAGCGCGGCGAGAATTTCTTCGGCGTCTTCGCGATCCGCTGGTTTGCCGAAGATGCGGCCGTCCAGCGCCACGGTCGTGTCGGCGGCAAGGACCGGCGCAGGCGGCAGTCGCCGTTGCAGCATGCGCGACCAGCCCGAGACCGCCTTTTCTCGCGCCACGCGCAGCACATAATCGGCAGGCGGCTCGCCCGGTTGCGGGTCTTCGCTCAATTCAGGGCTCGAGTCGGCGCGGGTGCGAAACATCAGCAAATGAAACGGGATGCCGAATTGCGCGAGCAGTTCACGGCGTCGCGGGCTGCGCGAGGCGAGGTAGATCGAGCGGTGGAAGGGGATCGTCACGAGGCGAATGACAGCGCGAGGCGCGACGATACCACCTACGTCCTGTGGTACGGGTGCCCGGCGAGAAGCGTGGCGGCGCGGTAGAGCTGCTCGCAGAGCACGACCTGCGCCAGCGCGTGCGGCAGCGTGAGCGCGGACAGCCGCACGAGCAGAAATGCGTCATTGCGGATCTGCGGATCCAGCCCGTCGGCAGCGCCGATGACGAATACCGTCGGCTCGGCGAGGAGCGCCGCGAATTGCGCGGTCGTCAGGTCCTTGCCGCGCTCGTCCAGCGCGACGATCCGGGCCCCGGCGGGCAGGCGAGCGCGCAACCGCTTCGCCGAGGCAGGCCTTACTTCGATCAGATTCACTTCATAGCCGCGCGGCATGCGGCCGAGGTACTCGGCGCGCGCCGCGTCCGCCCAATCCGGCAGCCTATTGGCGACGGACGCGACGTGAAGGCGAGCCACCGGCCGAGCGGGCGGCGCGGCGCGGCGGCGCAGCCCTCTTCAATTTCACTTCCTTGCCACCCCAGAGCTCTTCCAGGTTGTAGTAGCTGCGCACGGTCGGATGCATCACGTGCACGACGATGTCTCCCAGGTCCACCAGCATCCATTCCGCGCTGCGGCCGCCTTCCATGCCCTGCGCGGGCGCGCCGAGCTCCTTCAGCCGTTCGCGCACGCGGTCGGCAAGCGCTTTCACCTGCCGTGTCGAATCGCCGCTGGCGATCACGACGCGCTCGAAGATGGGCGAAAGCCGCGCCACGTTGTAGACGACGATGTCGCGCCCCTTCACGTCCTCGAGCGCTTCGACGACGGCGCGCTGCTTCTTACGGATGTCCATACAGATGGTGTCTGCGGATGTACTCCAGCACCGGCCCCGGCACCATCGCCGAGACGTCTTCGGCACGCGCGATTCGCGCACGGATCTCGGTCCCCGAGATCGGGATCGGCGTCATGCTGACGTGCATCACGCCCGGCCGCGGGTTCTCGGCGGGCGGGGCGGCGGTGCTCGG
>DASYPC010000459.1:0-1760 GCA_036007105.1 Burkholderiales bacterium
TGACCGGAAGGGGCAGCGGGTTCCGGCGCGAGGCGCGCGATCGCCGCGCGCGCATCGGCCTCACTGCAATCGTTGTAGAAAGCGAGCTTGACCGCATCCGGCTTCGAGGTGTCGATGCGTGTCTGCAGCGGAATCTTCGTACCGGGCCGGAAATCCACCAGCAGCACCGGCGACACTTTCTGCCCCGGGTCCGCGCCGACCAGCGCACGATGCGCTTCGCCGTTCGCCGCCACGAACCCCGACAGAAAGACCAGCGTGCGTATTTTTTCCGGGCGCTCTTCTGCCGCCTGTGAGGCAGCGAGGCACCCGGAGCTGTGCCCGACCAGCACCGTCCGCGTGCTCTGCGCGTCGAGTGCATCGGTGACTCGCTTGGTGTAGACGCCCAGGTCGATCTGATCCACGGGGAGGCGCGCTGCGCCCTGCCCCTGCAATTGCACTGCGCTCACGTCGTGCCCCTGCTCGCGCAACAGCGGCACCAGCTTTTCCCAGCACCACGCACCGTGCCATGCGCCGTGCACCAGCACGAAGCTCAGGCGCTCGCGCGGCTGCAGCGGCGCGCATGCAGCGAGCGCGCCGCCCGCGACCGCGCCGCTCAAGGCGCGAAGGATCCGCCTGCGTTCCGCATCCATGATTTCCCTCCCCGTGTGGCGTCGCCTTGACTTCCACTCTACGCCCGATTACCGTGGACGAAAAGAGATTCTGCAGCGCAGAATGAGACGATTCTTCTTCGAGGAGGGAGTGCGATGAACGGCCGATGGACCGCGCTGCTGCTTGCCGCCGCGCTGCTCGCGCCTGCGGCGTCGCGGGCGCAGGGGATGGAGCTGAGGTTCGCCAGCTTCCCGCCGCCCCCGGGCGCGCTCAACCAGGACGTGCTCGGACCCTGGGTCAAGGAAGTGAACGAAGCGCTCAAGGGCAGCGCCACGGTGCGCCTGTTCGCGGGCGGCACGCTCGGCCGCGATCCGGTGCAGCAGTTCAAGCTGGTGCGCGACAAGGTCGCCGACATCGCCTACGTGGTGATGGGCTACACGCCCGGCGACTTCCCCGACTCGACCATTTTCGAGCTGCCGTTCCTGATCGAGAGCTCGCTCGAGGGTTCGCTCGCCCACTGGCGCCTGTACGAGCGCGGGCTGCTGCGCGGCTACGACAAGGCGAAGTTCCTCGGCGGATTCTCGATCCCTCCGCAGTCGCTGCATACCAATTTCAGGCTCGCCCGGATCGAGGATTTGAAGGGCCAGAAGATCCGTTCTGCGGGTCCGTATCAAAGTGCAGCGATCGAGCTGCTGGGTGGCACCGCGGTCAGCGGCATTCCCGTGTCCGGCGCGGCCGAAGCGATCAGCCGCGGCGTCGTGCAGGGCGTGCTCTCCGACTGGAACGGCATGGTCGCGTTCCGCATCGGCGACGCGGCGAAGAACCACTACGAGCTCCCGTTCGGCACCGCAGCCGCGGGAGTGTTCATGAACCTGGAGGCCTACAACGCGTTGCCAGCGCCGGCCAGGGCTGTGATCGACAAGCATAGCGGCGCCGCGCTGTCGCGCCTGCACGGTGTCGAGTTCGACAAGCGCTACCGCGAGAACCTGGAGAAGACGCGTCCGCAGAAGGACCATACCTTCGTGTTTCCGGCGGCTGCGGAGCGCGAGGCGATCAAGACCCGCCTGCAGCCGATCACCGAGCGCTGGGTCCAGGAAAACCCCGAGGGACGCAAGCGCTACGACGCCACGGTGTCGCTGCTGGACGAGATCCGCAAGGGGAAGTGAGCAGCG
>DASYPC010000460.1:0-1520 GCA_036007105.1 Burkholderiales bacterium
CACGGTAAAGCCAATCGAAAGCAACCAAGGCTCCGGCAGGTTGGGGACATGCAGGTAATTGACGGTATATTGACCGATCGGCAACGCACCGAGGTCCACCTGAAAAGTGCAGCCAACGCAACTGGGCGGCGTCCCGGCTCCAGTGGGGGCCCAGGTCACTGTCACCGTGATCACGTTGCTATCCCTGGACACTTGGCTGCTTGCAGGGTAACCCTCCGAGCACAAACCGCATTCGAGATACGTGTCAGAAATCGAGAGAGTCACGTGATCGGTCGGCGTCGGTGCCCACGGAGCGATGTCGCCCTTTGCGGGCCAGAAAAATGGGAATGCCGCGCTCAGTGATGCAGCGCACGCGAAGCACAGCGCCACTGAGCATTTAAGCATTGCGTTCGACATTGACGCCTTCCACATGGGGCAAGTGCTGAGAGGGGACGAATCTAGCAGCCTTGAACCTCGCTCGCTAGTGTCGTCGAGCAGCGACACGGTGCGTCATCAGCACGGATCTGGGAGTCATGCGGACGAATTCACGCACCGCGATATAGCCGCGTGGCGGCCGAGGTAATCGTCTGCGATGATTGCTTCGCGGTTTAGGCGAGCCGCCCGAGAAATTCGCGCACCAGCGCCACGCGCTCTTCCAGCGTCGGCGCCGCGCGCTCGATGCGCACGCGGTTCGGGCCGGCGAAGCGATGCCGCCCGTCCTTCCGGATCAGCTCGATCAGCTTCGCGGGATCGAAATCCGGCTTCGGCCCGAACTGCAGCTGCGTGCGCTCGGGCCCCGAGTCGACCTTGACCACGCCCAGATGCTCGCCGGCGATGCGCAGCCGATGGCAGGCGAGCAGCGCCTGCGTCGGCTCGGGCGGCAGACCGAAGCGGTCGATCAGCTCTTCCTGCATTGCCGTCACCTCGGCTTCGCTTTCGCAGTTGGCGAGCCGCTTGTAGAGCACCAGCCGCTCGTGCACGTCGCTGCAATAAGTTTCCGGCAACAACGCCGGTACGTGCAGATTGATCTCGGCCGCGACCCGGAGCGGCTCGGTCAAGTCGGGCTCGCGCCCGGCCTTGAGCGCATCCACGGCTGCCTTGAGCATGTCGACATAGAGCTGGAAGCCGATCTGCTGCATTTCGCCCGACTGCTCCTCACCCAACACCTCGCCCGCGCCGCGGATTTCGAGGTCGTGCATGGCGAGATAGAACCCGGAACCGAGCTCTTCCATGAGCTGGATCGCTTCGAGCCGCTTCTTCGCCTGCGTCGACAGCGCTTCCTCGGGCGGCGTCAGCAGATACGCGTACGCCTGATGGTGCGAGCGGCCGACGCGGCCGCGAAGCTGATGCAGCTGCGCGAGCCCGAAGCGGTCCGCGCGGTCGATGATGATCGTGTTGGCCGTCGGAACGTCGAGCCCGGACTCGATGATCGTCGAGCAAAGCAGCAGGTTGCAGCGCTGCTGGTAGAAGTCGCGCATGACGCGCTCGAGCTCGCGCTCGGGCATCTGCCCGTGCGCGATCGCGAGCCGCGCCTCCGGCAC
>DASYPC010000461.1:0-1542 GCA_036007105.1 Burkholderiales bacterium
ATACTGGGGCCGGGATGAGCGCTTCGACTTTGCGGTGAGCCTGAACCGTGGCGGGCGTGCGCTCGATGCGCTCTGTCGTGTGCTCGAGCGCTGGATCGCGCATTTTCTCGCGGTCGAGGTTTCGATCCGCCCGCAACGGAAAATCGACGACGCACGCTGGGTATGGCACGTCGGACTCGACGCCGAGGCGAGCACGCTGTTGAACGACCTGTACAATCGCGTCGAAGTCGGCGACGAGCGCATGGAGCGTCTGCTGTGCCTGTTCGAGCTCGCCTTCGCCGACGTGGGCGACGTACGCCCCGCGCTCGCCGGCCGGCCGGTTTATCTGGCGATGGCCGTGGACCGTGAGAACCGGCTCAAGCTCAAACCGCAGAACCTGCTGTTGAACTTGCCGCTAGCGCGGCCACAATGAGGACGAAATGCGAATTAAGCGACCAAGCACCATGGTTAACAGAGTTGGCGCGAGTATCATTGCCGCGGCCTGCGCCTGCGGCGTTACCTACGCGCAAACGCCGGCTCCCGCCGGAGCGGCGGACGCCGCTGCCTCCGCGAAGGCCGCTGCGGCGGCCCAGGCCCTCGATCAGCTGGCCTGGCTGCGCGGCTGCTGGGCCGGCAGCGTCAACCGGCGCGATTTCCTCGAGCAATGGCTGCCCCCGCGCGCCGACATGATGCTGGGCAGCAGCCACACGGTCGTCGGTCAGCGCACGCAAGACTACACGTACCTGCGCCTCGAGGCGCGCCCCGACGGGGTCTACTACATCGCCGTTCCTTCCGGGAAAAAGGAGATCGCATTCAAGCTGGCCAGCGTGGAGGACGAGAAGGGCGCCAAGATTTTCACTTTCGTCAACCCGGTCGACGAATTTCCGCAACGCATCGTCTATCGCCGCACGGAGCATGAATGGCTGTTCGCGCAGGTCGCCGGCACGGTCGAAGGCCAAAAAAAGGAGGTCACGTATCCGATGCAGCACGTCGACTGCGCGACCGGCGCATTCGTCGACAAGTGATCATGACCGATTCCGCGCCGACCGCGCCGACCAGCTCCGCATTGCGCAATTTCGAGCGCATGCTCGCCGCCGGCAAGGATGGGGCACTGCTTCGCTTCGGCCTCGGCAACGAGTTTCTCAAATGCGGCGATGTCGAAGCCGCCGTCACTCATCTCCGGCGCGCGGTCGCGCTCGATCCCGGATATTCCGCGGCGTGGAAACTGCTCGGCAAGGCGCTCAGCGCCGCGCAGCGCGACGACGAGGCGCTCGCTGCTTGGCACGAAGGCATCGCCGCCGCGCAAGGCAAGGGCGACAAACAGGCGATGCGCGAGATGCAGGTGTTCGTGCGGCGCCTTGCCAAGCAACGCTCGCAAGAGTAGAGTCATCGGTGCTGCGGCGCAGCATCGCAGTCGCGTCTCGCCTTCGGATGTCATCGCGCCGCACACCTCAGCCCTGGTGAATTGACGTCGTTCCCGCTCCGTTGTCACGAGTCGACGGGCAAGCCGACTGGCAGCCATGACGAGGTACGAAAAGCTGCGCGATCTGGTCATCGGTGCGC
>DASYPC010000462.1:0-2761 GCA_036007105.1 Burkholderiales bacterium
GGCGACTCGTAACACCGCCGCCTCCGAGAAGGCGTTCGAGGCGCTCGCCTCGCGCTATCCGGAGACCCAAAACGTGCACTATGCGTACGGGGTCTTCCTGCTGCAGGAGCAGCCGGACCGGGCGATCGAGGAATTCAAGCGTGAGCTCGAGCTGCAGCCGTCGCATCCCTGGTCGCTGATGCAGATCGCGTTCGAGTACCTGAAGCGGGGGGAGGGGCAGTCGGCGCTGCCCTGGGCGCAGCAGGCTGTCGCCGCGGCGCCAAACGCGTTCCCCGCGCACAAGGCGCTCGGGCAGGCGCTGCTCGAAACCGGCGACGTCGACGGCGCCATCAAGGAGCTGCAGACCGGGATCAAGCTCGCCCCGGACAGTCCGGGCCTGCACTTCACGCTCGCACGCGCCTACCAGCGCGCGGGAAAGCTTGAGGATGCCACGCGCGAGCGCGACGAGTTCACGAGGCTGGATCGCCTCGCGCGCACGCAGCGGAGCGGCGCGCAATCCGTGGGCGGACGATGAACCATCACACGCATCTGCGTGCAGGCCGAGTCTTCGGATCCGGCATTGCAATCGGCGCGTTCGTCGCTCTGGCAATGGCCGTTGGCCGTGCGCAGCAGCCGCCGCCGCAGCGAGCGAGCGGCACCGCAGAAGCACGTGTGACGGCGGTGCTGGTCGATATTGTCGTGCGGGACAAGCGCGGGGAGCCCGTTCGAGACCTGGCGCAATCCGATTTCGAGGTCCTCGAAGACGGCGTACCGCAGACGATCGCCTCCTTCACGCCGGTGTTCGAGGGCGCGGTCGCGGCCGCGCCTGAAGCGCCACCATCTTCGGTATCTGCAACAGGACGATCGACCGTCGCGATCGGCTCCGCGTCACCAGTGAGTGCCGGACCCACGGTGACCGCGCTCGTGTTCGATCGGCTCACGCCTGACGCGCGCCGCCTCGCCGTGCAGGCGGCGCAGAGCTATCTCGGAACACAGGAACAGGCGCCGAGCTACATCGGCGTCTTCAGCATCGATCTGGCGTTGACGCCCTACGCGCCCTTCACACGCAACGTCCGCGTGTTGCGTCAGGCCCTCGTCGGCATGGCCAGCCGTGCGTCCGCGAGCTTCAACAGCCCGGAACAGCGGCAGCAGAAGACAAACGCCGACCAGCAGGCGGCGATTGCCGGGCAGGCAGCCGCGAGCGCTGAGGCCGCGGGCGGTCCCGGCGCTTCCGCGGCGGTGGGGACCGCTCCAGCCGCCGCGCAGCTGGCGCAGATGCAGTCGAAGATGATCCAAGACTTCGACGTCATGGAGCGCGATCAGCAGGGGTACTCCACCACGAACGGGCTCTTTGCCATCATCAACACGCTCCGGCGGCTGCCAGGGCGCAAGAGTCTCGTCCTCTTTTCCGAAGGTCTCGCGATTCCGCCGGCGGTGCAGCGGCTGTTCCTGGGCGTCATCGATGCCGCGAACCGTGCGAACGTGAGCATCTACACCATGGACGCCGCGGGGCTGCGCGCCGAGAGCGAGCAGGCGAAGATCCGCGATCAGGTGAATCAGGCCGCGGGAGCCGGCCGGGGGATTCTGGGCGCGGGCGGCGGGGGGAACGTTCCCTTGACGAAAGCGCTCGAGAAGAACGAGGACGTGCTCTTTCAGGATCCGCACAACGCACTCGGTGAGCTGGCGCAGGACACAGGCGGTCTGCTCTTCGAGAACACCAACAACCTGCGCCAGGGCTTCGATCGCATCGAAAGCGACCTTCACAATTACTATCTCGTGGGGTATACACCCGCCAACGAGACGTACGACGGTCGCTTCCGCGCGATCGAGGTGAAGGTGAAGCGCCCCGGGGTCACGGTGGCCGCGCGCAAGGGCTACTTCGCGGTCCGCGATGCGGGCGGCATGCCGATCAACGCGTGGGAAGCGCCGGCCCTGGGTGCGCTCGAGCAGAAGCCTGTCCCCAACGCCTTCCCGATCCGCGCCGGCGCGCTGCTGTTCCCCGAGCGCGATCGCCCCGGTCTCGTGCCGGTCATCGTGGATCTCAAGACGGCGCCCCTCACGTTCCAACCCGCCGCTGACGGCAAGACCTACTCGTCGGATTTCGCGGTGCTCGTGCGCTTCCTCGACCAGCAGAATCAGGTCGCGCGGAAAGTGAGCCAGCACTACGAGGTGCAAGGTCCGGTTGCCGATATCGCGCGCGCGAAGCAGGGTGAAGTGATCTTCTACCGCGAGCCGGAGCTGCCCGTCGGCGTCTACACGATGGAGACCGTTGTCTACGATGCGCCGTCAGGAAAATCGAGCGTCCGCTTGTCGACGGTGGAGGTCCCGAAGACAGATGGCGGCAGTCTTCGCATGAGCAGTCTCGTGCTCGTCAACCGCGGCGAGAAGGTGCCGGAGAAGGATCGCCGCACCGGCAACCCGCTGCTCGTGAAGGATGTGATTCTCTATCCCAATCTGGGCGAGCCGGTGAGCAAGACGTCGAACGAAGTGGGATTCTACTTCGCCGTGTATCCCGCACAGGGTGCGCCGGCGCCGGAATCCATGATTGAGCTCCTGCAGGATGGAAGGCGCGTGGCGCAGTTACCCATGCCGCTCGCGGCGTCCGATGCGTCGGGTCGCATCCAGCAGGTCGGGCGGCTGCCGCTCGGCCAGCTTGCGCCCGGCACGTACGAGCTGCGGGCGGTGGTGAAGCAGGGCAACGATCGGATGTTCCGTTCCACGATGTTGCGCATAGCGGAGTGAGAATGACCAGGTCTTGCGCTCCCATCGCGGCGGTACTCTT
>DASYPC010000463.1:0-3323 GCA_036007105.1 Burkholderiales bacterium
ATAGCCCGCCGTACGGCCTCATCATAAGTCGAGATGCCGCTGCTTCTCAATATCCTGGAGTCTTCAACCGCGCCCGCTTGCGACAACGACAGCTCGACGAGCACACTGGCCGTGTCGGGCACGCCTGCGGGAATGGCCAAAAGAGCTTTTATCCTCTTTTCCACCTGCGACGAGTACTGAAGGGCCGCGATTGCCGCACGCTGGGGTGCGTCCCTCTGCTGGCGCGCCTGCTTGTGGTTGAGCGTCAAGAGAGCCGCGGCCGCAATCAGCACGACAATCATTGCGGCAGCCACGACCAGCGCGGATCGCCCAAGCTTGCGGCTGGATTCTTCCTTCCTGCCGATTTCATCCAGCGCGGCGCGCACGTTCCTCAGCGCCGCGCGCTCGGCCTCGCGTTGATTTTCCTCAGCTGCTCGTTCGCTGGCCTGCTCGGTCATGTGGTCGAATCGTCATCAATACGCTACGCGCTGAGCAAGCCGACTGCAAGTCAGCCAAACGGGTGAGACTACCGGCTGCCGACGCCCCTTCCCTCGTGGTACGCTGTCTTCAGGAGGCCGCCATGACCCAAGCCGAAGAACGTACCCGCGAGATCGACGCCGCGGTCGCCGACATCCGCCGCATCGAGGGCACGGTCGGCGTCACGCGCGAGAGCCTCGAGCGCATCAAGCAGCGCCTGATCAAGCTCGCCGCACGCACCGACCTGTTCGATCAGTCGGTTTTTCCGCCGCCGGCACCGGGAGGAAAGCGCAACTCGTGCCTCTATCGCCTCGCCGAGGACCACGAGCACCGCTTCGCGCTGTATGCCAATTCGTCCAGCGGCATGTACGGCACGCCAGCGCACAACCACACCACCTGGGCGGTGATCGTCGGGGTGACGGGCGAAGAGGTGAACCGGTTCTATGACCGCAGCCCCGACGGAGCAGTAAAGGAGAAGGGCGAATACACGGTGCGGCAGGGCACCGGCGTCGCATTCCTGGCGGCAGACCTGCACTCGATCCACATCTCCGCGCCGCTCCTCAACTTCCACATGTACGGCCGCGGGCTGGAGCAGCTCGACAAGCGCGAGTACTACGACTCAAAAGAGAAGCGCTGGAGCATCTTCCCGCCGCACTCGGACATCCGCGAAGCCCGTTCCGGCCGGCCGTGACCCGGCCGGTTTCGGCAGCGACGCTGCGCGAGCGGCTTGCAGGCACCGAGGAGCTTGCGCTGCTCGATGCGCGCGAGCAGGGCGTGCACTGCCAGGGTCATCCGTTCTTCGCCTCGTCGCTTCCGCTGTCGCGCCTCGAAATGATGGTCGAGGACCTGGTGCCGCGACGCTCGGCGCCGCTGGTGCTGTTTGATGGCGGCGCCGAAGACCTCGCGATGCGAGCGGCGCGCCGGCTCGGCGAGCTCGGATACCGCGACATCGAGATCCTCGAAGGCGGTTGCGCCGCCTGGCGCGCGGCGGGCGGCGAGTTGTTCACCGGTGTCAACGTTCCGTCGAAAGCGTTCGGCGAGTTCGTCGAGCACCGCTACGAGACACCGCGCATCCCGCCGCAGGAGCTGAAGCGCCTGCAGGACGAGCGCGCGAAGCTCGTGATCCTCGATTCGCGCCCCTACGACGAATACCACCGGATGAACATCCCGGGCGGAGTCGACGCGCCGGGAGCCGAGCTTGCGTACCGCGTGCATGATCTCGCGCCCGACCCCGATACGCTCGTCGTCGTCAATTGCGCCGGCCGCACGCGCAGCATCATCGGCTGCCAGGCGCTGCGCAACGCCGGCATCCCGAACCCGGTTGTCGCGCTGAAGGACGGCACGATGGGGTGGGAGCTTGCGGGCTACGCCTGCGAGCGGGGCGCTTCGCGCGTCGCGCAGGATCCGACTCCGGCTGGACTTGCGAAGGCTCGCGCGGCGGCAGAACGCGTCGCTACGCGGTTCGGCGTGCACTTTGCTTCGCGTGCCGAAGTCGAGTCGTGGCAGCGCGACACCGGACGCACGCTGTACCTGCTCGATGTGCGGACGCGTGAAGAATTCGAAGGGCGGCGCATCGCAGGTTCGCGCCACGCGCCCGGCGGCCAGCTCGTGCAGGCGACGGACGAATACATAGGCGTGCGCAATGCGCGCGTCGTGCTGGTGGATCCGGCGCGCGTGCGTTCGGTGATGACCGCGTCGTGGCTCGTGCAGATGGGATGGAACGATGTTTTCGTGCTCGAGCCCGAAGGCGAGGACGGCTTCCCAGGATGGCGTACCGAGCACGGCCAACGTGCTCGACCGGTTGCCGGATTCCAGGCGTGGGAAGCGGTCAGCACACCCGGTAATGCGACCGTGATCGATTTTTCGACCAGCCTGCGCTTCCGCGCCTTTCACGTTCCGGGCGCCTGGTGGGCGGTGCGCTCGCGCCTCGCCGAAGCGCGCGCGCGGATCGGCGCGGTCAGCGATCTCGTTCTGACCTCAGAGGACGGCGTCCTCGCGCACCTGGCCGCGCCGGATGCCGCCGCGCTCTGGCCTGAAGCGCGCGTGAACGTTCTGCACGGAGGAAATGCAGGCTGGAGAGGTGCGGGGCGGGCCGGTGAGAGCGGAATCGAACGTGCGACGACGACGCTCGACGACGTCTGGTACAAGCCGTACGACCACGGCGCCGACGCCGAAAAGCATGCGCGCGACTACCTCGAGTGGGAAGTCGCGCTCGTGGAGCAGATCAAGCGCGAACCGAGCATCCGCTTTCGGGCCGCGGAATAAAAGGGGTCTGACCCCATTTACAGACCCGGCATCGAGAATCCCGCAGCCTTCAGATCGGTGATCAGCTGCCGCTCCTGCTCGGCGTTCAGCTCGACGAGCGGCGGCCGCACCGCCTTCCACTGCGCGTCGTTCGCGAAGTGCGCGGTGATCGCTTTCAGCGCAGGGATCACCGGCTGCTTCTGCACGATCTTGCGCGTCGCGGTGATGCCTGCCTGGAGCTTGTCGGCCTCGGGCCCGCGCCAGTTGCGATAGACCTCATCGATCGCGCCCGGGTTCACGTTGCCGGTCGCGGTGATGCAGCCCTTGCCCCCGCCGCGCATGTTGTCGAGCAGGAACACTTCGCTGCCGGCGAACACGTCGAAGCCGCGATCCTTGAATTGCTCGAGCATCGCCTTCGTGTTCGACCAATCGCCGGATGAATCCTTGACCCCGGCGACGGTGCCCGCATAGCGCGCGAGCAGCTGCTCGATCAGCCCGAGCGTGATCGGCACGTTCGACACCGGCGGGATGTGATACAGGTACAGGCGCAGCCGCTCGTCGCCGACCCGCTCGATCACCTCGGCGAAGCTGCGATCCTTGAATTGCTCGAGCATCGCCTTCGT
>DASYPC010000464.1:0-2136 GCA_036007105.1 Burkholderiales bacterium
CTCAGACGCGGGGTGGAGCAGTCTGGCAGCTCGTCGGGCTCATAACCCGAAGGTCGAAGGTTCAAATCCTTCCCCCGCAACCACCTTATTTTTCTCTTTGAAGTTCAGGCCGTTAGCAACGGCGAGCTGCACGAGTCGGGCACCGACCTCCGACCCTGTGGCTTCAAGGAAGGTACGATCCTCCGACGGCTCCAACCGAATTTCGCTGCCAAGCAGGCGGCGAAGTTCGGCGCGCGCGCGGCCGACATCATGCAGTGCCACGTTGCCCAAGTCCGCGATGAACGCGCGGTAACTCTCCGCGATCCTGGGCACCATGCGCGCGATCTTGGCGACAGGAACAGCGGCATCGGCCTCGAGCCTGGCGCGCTCGGTTTCTGCGCGCTGCTGGCGCTCCCGCACAGCCGGCGAGGGCGCCAGTGCTCCTGTTGCGACTGCGTCGACCAGGCGCTCGATTTCCGCGGTCAGCGTCGCAATCCGCGTCGTGTCGATGCGTGGTGCGTGCGCGGCCGCCGCGATGCGCTTTGGCAGTTCGGCGCACATGGCCGCGACGACGTCGGGCGCGAGCAGCTTGTGTTGGATGCCCTCGAGCAACCTCGATTCGACAAGCGCGCGACTCACGCGAAGCGTGTTCGAGCAAAAGTGCTGGCGGCCGTTCACCTGTGAGGCGCAGCCGTAGTGCGTCCGGTTGGCGATCACGAAGTTCGCGCCGCAGTCGCCACACTTGAGCAACCCCGAGAGCAGGTACTTGCCTGGCGCGCCCGTGCCACGGTGGCCAGGTGACGAGATGCCGGCACGTACTCGCGCCCCGATAGCCTGCACGCGCTCATGCTGGCGTTGCTTTACGCGATCCCACAGCGCCGGCTCGAGGATGCGGAGCTCGGGCTTCTCGATAATGATCCATTCAGTCGCAGGGCGCAGGATTCGGCAGCGCTTGCCAGTGTCGGGGTCCTTGACCCATTTGCAGCGATTCCACACATAGCGGCCGACGTAGAGTTCGCAATTCAGGATGCCGGTCGCCGCTGCCGGGCCCGCGATCGATGACGCGGCCCAACCACGCTTCGGGAGCGCGCGATTCCACGTCGAGCCGGGGGACGGCACGCCTTCGCGGTTCAGGCTGTTGGCGATCCAGCGCGGCGACTTGCCCTCGGCGTACCACGCGAAAATCCGACGCACGACTTCGGCTTGCACGGGGTCGATCTCGCGCCGAACCGCGGTAACAACCGGCCTGCCGAGAGGGTCCATTCGCGTCGGGTCCTCGACCGGAATGTGCTTGTAGCCGTAGGTCCGGCCGCCGGCGTTGTTGCCCTTGATCGCCTGGCCCTCGAGCCCACGGTGCACCTTGTCGCGCAGGTCGTCGACATAGGTTTCGTTGATCGCGCTGCGGATGGTGCGCAGCAGCTTGCGCGATTTCCCGCTCGTGCTGTCGTAACCATCCGACAGCCCGATAACGCGGATGCCATCGAACTCAAGCCGGCGGATGGTCCGCTCTGTCTCGGGTTGATCGCGCGAGAGCCGCGACAGGTCCTCGACGAGCAGCACGTCGAACTCGTGCGCGGCGGCAGCTCGACGCATCGCTTGATAGCCGGCACGGTCGGCGGTCGCGCCGCTGATCGCCTCGTCCTTGAAACGCGCGACGACTCGCCACTTTTCGGCGTCGGCGCGGCGCTCGCAGTTGCGCACCTGGTCCTCGATCGAAGCCTCGCGCTGCTTGTCGCTCGAAAAGCGGGTGTAGATCGCGGCTCTCATCGGCGTTCCTCCATCTGCTCGTGGTAGCCCTGCAGCACGTCGATCAGGCGCCCGAGCTGCGCCTTCGTGCAGGAACCTTTTTTCGCCCTGACGAGGGTGAAACGCTTCGAGTCCTCCGATATGTACACGTCGAGCTCGAAGCTCCCGACCGGTAGCTTGATCGGACTCCTGGCCATCTCGCGGTCCCGGTAGCTGAGCTGCGGGCCGCGCTTGCCGGGCGTGACCTTTATCTCGAGCGCGCCGCCGGCCCGAGCTCGAGCAGGAATCTGCCACGCCTTCCCGAAAAGACGCGCACCGGGGATGCGATTTTGCGAACACAGCGTCCGCACGCGTTTCGGCGTTACGTCGAGAACGCGGGCGGCATGCGCAGCATCGATCCAGAGATAGGTA
>DASYPC010000465.1:0-2484 GCA_036007105.1 Burkholderiales bacterium
GCGACCGCAGCCGCGCGCGCATCCTCCCACTGGTCGGATGCGCCCCGCAGATCGGCGTTTGCGGCCCCCGCGCGCCGGACAGGCATTCGCCGCTGAACGACGCCTATCGTTCCCGCAAAGCGGCGAAGAACCACTTTTTCGGAGGTTTCTACCCGGCGCTCAGCCCCTTGCTCGCGAGGAACTCCGGGTTGAACAGACGCCCGAGATAAAGCGACCCGCGATCGCACAGGAGCGTGACGATCGTATGCCCCGGGCCCAGCTCGCGGGCGAGGCGCACTGCAGCGCAGACGTTGATGCCGGTCGAACCGCCGACAAAGAGTCCCTCATGGCGGAGCAAATGGTAGACCATGGGCACGCATTCCTGGTCGACGATCCGTATCGCATCGTCGATGGGCGTGCCCTCCAGATTGGCGGTCACGCGGCTCGAGCCGATGCCTTCAGTGATCGAGCTGCCTTCCGGCTTGAGCTCGCCGGTCTTGACGTAGCTGTAGAGCGCGCTCCCCATCGGATCGGCGAGCACGATGCGCACAGCGGGCTTCTGTTCCTTGAGGTAGCGCGCGACACCGGCCAGCGTGCCGCCGGTGCCGGTTGAGCACACGAAGGCGTCGATGCTACCGCCCGTGTCATGCCAGATTTCCGGTCCGGTCGTTTCGTAATGCGCCTGCCGGTTGACTACGTTGTCGAACTGGTTGGCCCAGATTGCATTCTGCGTCTCGGCCGCCACGCGGCCGGCAATCTTGACGTAGTTATTGGGATCGCGGTAGGGAACGGCGGGAACCGGACGCACCTCGGCGCCGAGGACGCGCAGAAGCTCCATTTTCTCCTGAGATTGCGTGTCCGGGATGATGATCACGCAGCGGTAGCCGCGGGCGCTGCAGATGTGCGCCAGGCCGATGCCGGTGTTGCCCGCCGTACCTTCGACCACCGTACCGCCGGGTCGCAGCGCGCCACGTTGCTCGGCGTCCCGGAAAATGTAGAGGGCTGCGCGGTCCTTGACCGAGCCGCCCGGATTCAGGAACTCGGCTTTGCCCAGGATCTCGCAGCCGGTGTCGCGGGACAGCGTCCCGAGACGGATCAGCGGTGTGTTGCCGACGCTACCGGCGAAACCATCGCGGATGTCCATGCTTGTCACCAGAGACTTGACGGGACGCAAGCGCGCCGAATCTCGAGCATTATCCATTAACAATCTACTCGCCGCCCTGACGTACGTGGAGCGGCAGTTCCCAGGTCTCCGCGACGAGATGCTTGCCGAAGCTCTCGTGGCGCTGCTCGTGCACACGCCGGAATCCCGCCAGCGTATAGAGGTGGCGCGCGGCATCGAGGTCGCTCTGTGTCCATAGCGTGAGCTTGCGGTAGCCGGCGCGACGCGCGAAGCGCACGCATTCGTCGATCAGCCGCCTGCCGATCCCCAGCCCGCGGGCGTGAGGCTCGACCAACAGCAGTCGCAGCTTAGCCACCGTCCGGGTCTTGCGCACGAGAAATACCGAACCGACGATTTCACCGTCGCGCTCCGCGATCCAGCAACGCTCGCGCGCGGGGTCGAGCCGCTGCACGAACCGTGCTGCGATCTCGGCGACCAGTGCCTCGAAGCGTTCGTCGTAGCCGTATTCCTGTGCGTACAGCGCGCCGTGGCGATGAATCACCCAGCCAATGTCGCCCGGTTGATGCGGCCGCAGCAGATACGGCGCTGCCTGGTTGCGTCCTCCCTCCGGCGCCTCGCCGAGCAGCATCGCAATCGTGCGCACCGCTTCGACTACGCGCAGCTGCGCGGCGGGGGACAGCCTGCCGAGCATGGCGCCGACCTCGGTGCGCGAACGCGCGTCGAGCGCCGCGAATGCCCGCCGGCCGCGGTCCGACAACGCCAGCGACTTGCGCCGTCCGTCCGCGGCGGAAGGCTTCTTGCGCACGAGGCGACGCTGCTCGAAGCCACGCAGAATGCGGCTCAAATAACCCTCGTCGAGCGCGAGCCGCGCGGCGAGCACCGCGGCCGTCGCCGGCTCGCCCGCCGCGGGCCAATGCGCGAGCTCGTAGAGCACGCGCGCGCCCGTGAGCGGGAACGGGCTGTCGAGCAGGTGCTCGCGCAGCACACCGATCCGCTGGGTGTAGAAGCGATTGAAGCGGCGCACCGCCGCGATGCGCTGCTCGAGCCCCGTATCGGCCTTCGCCATCGTCGCGTCCCTGGAGTTGCTTGTCGTCGGTGCGACCAATTCGCACGCTTTCGCCACGGGTTACACCGAGGCCGAATGAATTCGGCCCCACGAAGATCGCGAATTACAGTCTATGCCAATGTCAACCTTTTAGTTGCTTTTGTCAACTATATGGTGGCGCCACCGGCGGCCGGGGATCGTTCATCCCTTCGACAGGTTCAGGACGAACGGCAGCTCTGTCAGCCCACGTGCTGGCGCAGAAATTCGAGCGTACGCTCGCGCGCGAGGCTGGCTGCCGCGGCGTCGTAGCTCTTGCGCTGATCGCAGTTGAAGCCGT
>DASYPC010000466.1:0-13323 GCA_036007105.1 Burkholderiales bacterium
GGCCTGCCAGGTCGAGCACGGCCTCTGCGGCAGGTGTGCGCTCGGGTTTGTCGAGCTTGAGCATGGCGGCGGCGGCCTGCAGCTGCTGGACTTCGCGCGCCAGCCTGGCCTGTTCGCGCGCCCGCTTTTTGTAGCCGCGCACCGTGTCGCTGATTTCGGCGAGGTAGCGCGTGCGGGCGGCGGGTACCACCGGTGTCTGGTTGGTGCTGTGGCGAACTTCAACTGCCGGCAGGCTGCCCGGCTCCAGCGCGAGACCCAGCGCGGCCAGCCGCGGTTTGAGCGCCTGATAGAGCGCGGTGACGCCGTCATCGTTGAAGCGCGCGGCAACCGTGCCGTATACCGGCATCTCGTCCGGCTTCTGCCGGAACGCCTCGCGGTTGCGCTGCACCTGCTTCCGCACGTCGCGCAGCGCGTCCTCCGCTCCCTTGCGGTCGAACTTGTTGATCGCGACGAAGTCGGCGAAGTCGAGCATGTCGATCTTCTCGAGCTGGCTTGCGGCGCCGAATTCCGGGGTCATCACGTAGAGCGAGACGTCGGCGTGCGGCGTGATCGCCGCGTCGCCCTGGCCGATTCCCGCAGTCTCGATGAGGATGAGGTCGAACCCCGCGGCGCGGACGGCCTCGAGCACATCGGGGAGCGAGGCGGAGATCTCCGCGCCCGACGCGCGCGTTGCGAGCGAGCGCATGAAGACGTTCGGGCCGTGAATCGCGTTCATGCGGATGCGGTCGCCGAGAAGCGCCCCGCCGGTCTTGCGGCGCGACGGATCCACCGCGATCACCGCGATGCGCAGCCGCTCGTCCTGATCGAGGCGAAAGCGCCGCACGAGCTCGTCGGTGAGCGAGCTCTTGCCGGCGCCGCCGGTGCCGGTGATCCCGAGCGCGGGTACCTTGCGCTGCGCGGCTGCAGCGCGGATTTCCTTTTTCAGCGCGGCACTGGCGCTGCCGAGCTCGAGCGCGGTGATGACCTGGGCGAGCGCGCGCCGGTCGCCCGAGACGAGCGCCGCCGCGTCCTGCGGCGCGTACTGCGACGGGTCGAAGTCGCACTGCGCGAGCATGTCGTTGATCATGCCCTGCAGTCCCATCTTCTGGCCGTCCTCGGGCGAGTAGATCCGCGCAACCCCGCTCTGCTGCAGCTCGCGGATCTCCGCGCCGACGATCACGCCGCCGCCGCCGCCGAACACGCGCACGTGCTCGCCGCCGCGGCTGCGCAGCAGCTCGACCATGTACTTGAAATACTCGATGTGCCCGCCCTGGTAGGAGGAGATCGCGATGCCCTGCGCGTCCTCCTGGAGAGCCGCCGTAACCACCTCGTCGACCGAGCGGTTGTGCCCCAGGTGGATCACCTCGGCACCCGAGGCCTGCAGGATCCGCCGCATGATGTTGATCGACGCATCGTGGCCGTCGAAGAGGCTGGCCGCGGTGACGAAGCGGATCTTGTGCTTAGCCTTGTAGGCGAGGCTTTTCGAATCGGACAGGTCGGTCATGGCGTTCGCTCCGGCCCGGGACAGCCTACGTTACGTTAACGTAAACGTCAATAAGGCGCGGTCGCCGGCGCGTGCATTATGCGTCGTCCGCTAGGCGCGCAGCAGGAACTCGCGGACCGCGCCGATCTGCGCCTCGCTCATCAGGCCGGGCGCATGGCCGATGCCGGGAAGCTCGATGACCTCGAGCCCCGGCTTGGAAGCGCGCATCTGGTCGAGCGTCTCGCGCGAGAGCACTTCCGATTCCGCGCCGCGCAGCACGAGCGTCGGGCAGCGGATCTCGTTCCACGTGCTCCACAAGTCGATCCCCGCGAACACGTTCGGTCCGAGCGGGAACTCGGGGTCTGCGTGGCCCCGCAGCGTATGGGCGATCGCGGGATCGTAGCGCATGCGGTAGTCGCCGCCATCCGCCGGATACACACTGTGCTCGGCGAGGTGGCGCCATTGCTCGTCGGTGAGCGGGCCGAACGGCGCGCAAGCTTCCCGCAAATAGATTTCCGCCGCGGCCACGTCCTTGAATCTACGCGCGCCGCCCACGGTTCCCTTGAGCCGGAACAGCGCCGACCACGGGATGAAGGGTCCGACGTCGTTCAGGATCAGGCGGCGGACCGGAGAGCGCGGCTTCGCGGCGAGCAGCATGCCGATCAGGCCGCCCATCGAGGTGCCGATCCAATCGATGCGCATCCCGTCCGGGTCTGCGCGGCGACCGCGAAACGCACCGAAGTAGGGCTTTGCGGGCGGGCTCGTCACTCTCGCAATCAGCGCGGCGGCGTCGGCGAGATAGGTGGAAAAGCGATAGTCGCTCTTGTCCGGAAGCCATTCGCTCTCGCCGCGCCCGGCGACGTCCATGCAGACGACCCGGCAATCGCGCGCGAGATCGCGCGCCAGGAAGTCGAAATCACGGCTGTTGCGCGACAGGCCATGTACGCAGATGACGAAGTGACCGCTCGCCGGGTTGCCCCAGTCGAAATACGCTACGCGGTGAAAGCCTCCCGCTGCGAGGCTGAGAAAAGATCCCCGGACGAAGCTCACGGCGCAGTGCTGAAGCACGCGCCATGCCCGTCCCGCCTTGCTTCAATCCCGGTAGGTCGGATCCTTCGCGTCGACGAGCCGCTGCATCGCCGCGAATACGTCGTCGCAGGTGCGCTTTTCTCCGGGACCCGAGTCGCGCACCATGCGCTCGAACACTTCCGGCCGGATCGGATTGAGCGCGCCCGCGGCGCTGGACGCGATTTGCACGTCGCAGGCGCGCTGCAGCGTCCACATCATCAGAAACGCTTCGGGAAGCGACGGTCCCCACGCGAGCAGCCCGTGGTTGCGCAGGATCAGCGCGCGCTTGTTGCCGAGGCTGCGCACGAGGCGCTGCTTCTCGTCCGGCTCGATCGTGATGCCCTCGAAGTCGTGGTACGCGACGCGCTCGTGCAGCTGCGCACCGTAGAAATTGTTCGCGGAGAGGCCGTCCTTCAGGCAGGCCACCGCGAGGCCCGTGGTCGTATGCGTGTGCATCACGCAGTGCGCCTCGGGAAGCGCTTCATGGATCGCGGAATGGATCACGAAACCGGCCAGGTTCACCGGCCATTTCGTCTCGCGCAGCGGCCGGCCTTCGATGTCGATGAGCACGAGGCTCGACGCGGTCACCTCCCGGTAATGCAGCCCGAACGGATTGATCAGGAACGCCTTCTCGGGACCCGGCACGCGCAGGCTGATGTGGTTGAAGATCAGCTCGGTCCAGCCGAGATGGTCGAACACGCGGTAGCAGGCCGCGAGCTGCACGCGCGCCGCGTGCTCGGCCTCGGAAACCGGGAATTGCGCGCTGCGCTGTGCGGCGCCCTGCTGCAGATAGATCGTCATGCTGCAGAGTCTACTCTGGCGTCACCGCCGATCACAGCCACTTGCACGAGACGATCAAGAAGTCGTCGCCGGATTCGATCGTGGCGCCGAACTTGATCATGCGTGGCTTGTCGCCGATCAGCGCCTCGCAGATCATGCCAGGCTTGTAGTCCTGCGGCCGCATCACCAGAACCGGATCGTGCGCCGTGGCTTCGGTTTCGGGCACGAGCAGGATCGCATCGACGTAGTCGTAGCGCATCGATCCGGACGAGGTCGCCCAGTTCGACGCGAGCCCGCCCTCGAAGCCGACCTTCTTCAGCCACATCGAGTAGGGCGTCTTCGTGAGCACCTGGATCCCGGCCATCACGCGCGGACCGCTCGCCGCGTCGAGCCGCCGGATCACGCCGACCCACCAATTGTTGAAGTTCGCGCCCTTTACGGCGCACAGCCTGCCGATCTTGACCCAGCGACCGCGTTGCGAAGGCACCTCGGCGCCGATGCCGCTGTCGCTCGAGTCCTTCTCGGTCCAGGTCTCGGGCGTCAGGTAGACGTTTTCCGGGACGAGCCGCAGTTCCTGCTTGCGTTCCTTGGCGGTCTCGGTGATCGTGTCCATCTGATCAGTCCCGATCTGCGCAGCCACAGTGCGGATCGCATCAAGCGAATGGAGCACCGAAAGTTCGCCCTGCGCCCGGGTTCGCCCGGTGCGGCGCGAAGGCCGGTCCGGTCCCCAGTAGCGCTTCAGGTGGGTGAGAACGGTGATCCTGTCCCAAGCCGTGTATTCGCCGCCCTGCCCGCGCTCGGTTACGGCGCGGCCCGTGTCATCGACCCGCAGCAACTCGTCCAGCTTCGCAATCGCCGTTCCGGGGCCGAAGCAGCGCAGGCGCGCATCCGGCGCCGGGTTCGCGCCAACTTGTGTCGGGCGTCCCGGCCTGGCGAGGTCGACGCAGAACGGCAGCGCAGGAGACGGTGTCCTGCCGATCGCGAACGTCGTGGCAACCAGGGCGACCGTGCGCGCCGCAAGCTCGACATGTTCCGGTGCAAGAGATTCCGGCGCTCCCATTTCGAGCATCAGCGGCTGCAGCAGCTCCTGCGTCGGCGTCATCGTGTTCAGGTCGGTCTTGTATACGCGAACGCGGCGCGCCTCGACGCCCGCGCTCTCGGCGATCTCGTACAGGCGGCACAGCCGGGTCCAGACTTCCTTGTTGTCCACCGCCTGATAGGCGAGATGCCGCACCCGCTCCTGCGACGCGACTGCCCGCACGCCGGCGCAGACGAGTTGCGCGATCAGGTCCTCGTGCGCCGGGCGCTTCCCCTTCGCGACGGCGAAATCCTTCTCCAGGCATTCGATATACGCCGCGGAGAGCGCTGCCCAGAATTCGTACGCCTTCTGGCATCGCTCGCGCGACTTCAAATCGTGGATGCGCGCGGCGCCGAGATACTCCGCGATCAACGCTTCCTGGTGCTTGCGGCCGTACTCGTCCAGCACCTGCAGGACGCCGCTGCGGACGTCGGGCTTGAAGTCGGGCGCCTTGCTTACCGATTCGAGATAGCCGCAGACCTCGTCCAGCGCCTGCTCGGCATCGGCCGGTGAGAGCTCGGAGAGCACCTTCTCCGCAGCTTTCACGCTGTGCATCGGATGACCGGGCTTGCCTCCCAGCCAATTCAACATGTCGGTGTTCTCCACCTACAACGAACGTTAGCCCCCGCGAGCTTGTCGAAAGTGGTTCTCCTGAATATGAAATAGTACCCCCGGCGCGCGGCCAGGGAATTATTGCGCGCTGACGGCGCGACATTATGTCTCCATCGACGAAACACTTCCAATCAGCGAAGATTCCCGTCATGCACCGACATGCGCACGCCCACGATCACGCCGCTCACGCCAGCGAGCGGCGTTTGTTCTGGACGCTCATGCTCACCGTCGTCTACATGGTGGTGCAGGCGGCGGGTGGGGTGCTCTCGGGCTCGCTCGCCCTGCTCGCCGATTCGGGACACATGCTCGCAGATGCGGGTGCGCTCGCGCTCGCCTGGATCGCCGCACGCCTTGCGCACAAGCCTTCCGATGCGCTGCGCAGCTACGGCTACCATCGCTTTCAGATCCTGGCCGCGTATACGAACGGCGTCGCGCTGTTCGCGGTCGCCGCCTGGATTACCGTCGAGGCGTTGCGGCGCCTGCAGGACCCGCAACCTGTGCTCGGCGGCCCGATGCTCGCGGTCGCGCTGGCCGGTCTGGCTGTGAACGTGATCGCCTTCCTCGTTCTACGCCACGGAGGCAACGACCTCAATGTGCGCGCGGCGCTGCTGCATGTCGTTGGCGACATCCTCGGCTCGGTCGCGGCAATCGCCGCCGCCGCCGTGATCCTCGCCACCGGATGGACGCCAATCGATCCGCTGCTGTCGATCCTGATCACCCTGCTCATCCTGCGCGTGGCGTTCGATCTGGTGAAGCGCTCGGGGCACATCCTGATGGAGGGGACTCCGGAAGGATTTGTCGAGGAGGAGCTGAAAACCGATCTGGTGCGCGAGGTTCCAGGAGTTGCAGGCGTACATCACGTGCATGCATGGATGCTCTCGAGCGATCGAACGGTAGCGACGCTGCACCTGCAGGTGCGGCCAGGCGCCGACGCCGCCGCCACGGTGGAGGCGGTCAAGCGACGGCTGCACGAGCGTCACGGAATCGGGCATTCGACCGTGCAGGTAGAGGCCGGCGAATGTCCGGACGACTTGCGATCCAGGTCCTGAACCGGTTCACATCTTTGTCTTCCGCATCAGGTAATACGCAGCCGGGATCACCAGCATCGAAAGCAGCGGCGCAGTGATCATGCCACCGATCATCGGCGCTGCGATGCGTTGCATCACTTCACTGCCCGCGCCTTCGGACCACATCAGCGGCGCGAGGCCGGCGACAATCACCGCAACCGTCATCGCTTTCGGCCGCACGCGCTGCACCGCCCCCTCGTCGAGTGCCTCGATGAGTTGCGCGTTCGTGAGGTTCGGGCCGTGCGCATCGATCGCGTGCCTGAGATAAAGCAACATCACGACGCCGAACTCCGCCGCCACCCCGGCAAGCGCGATGAAGCCGACTGCGCTCGCGACCGACAGGTTGTGCCCGAGCACCCAGATGTACCAGAAACCGCCGATCATCGCGAACGGAGGCACGATCATGAGGAGCGCCGCCTCGTCGAAGCGACGGAAGGTGAGGTAAAGCAGCAGGAAGATGATCGCGCCGGTGAACGGCACCACCACGGCGAGGCGCTTCACGGCACGCTCCAGATACTCGAACTGGCCCGACCAGGCAACCGACACGCCCGGCGGGAGCTTTACATTCGTCTCGACCGCGCGCTTGGCATCTGCCACCACCGACGACAGGGCGCGGCCGCGGATGTCGACATAGATCCAGCCCGAGAGCCGTGCGTTTTCGCTGCGCAGCGACGGCGGCCCGTCGGCGATCGCAATGCGCGCCACCGAGCCCAACGCGATTTGCGCGCCGCCTTCGGTCACGACCGGCAGCGCGCGCAGCCTCTCGACCGAATCGCGCACCTCGCGCGGATACCGCACATTGATCGGAAAGCGCCGGCGACCCTCGATCGTCTCGCCGATGTTTTCGCCGCCGATCGCGGCCCCTACCACCGATTGCACGTCCGCCACCGACAGACCGAGGCGCGCCGCCGCGTCGCGATCGACGTGCACCTCGATGTAGCGCCCGCCCGTGACACGCTCGGCGAGCGACGAAGTAACGCCCGGCACGTCCTTTACTACGCGCTCGATCGCCTGGGCGACGCGCTCGATCTCCTCGAGGCTGCTGCCCGCGACCTTGATCCCGAGCGGGCTCTTGATCCCGGTTGCGAGCATGTCGATGCGGTTGCGGATCGGCGGGATCCAGAGGTTCGAGAGCCCGGGCACCTTCACCAGCGCATCCAGCTCCTCGACCAGTTTCTCGGGCGTCATGCCGGGGCGCCACTCAGCGCGCGGCTTGAGCTGCACTGTGGTTTCCACCATCTCGAACGGCGCCGGGTCGGTGGCGGTCTCGGCGCGCCCGATCTTGCCGAACACGCGCTTCACCTCGGGCACGGCGGCGATCAGCCGGTCGGTCTGCTGCAGGATCTCGCTCGCCTTCGACGCGGATATGCCGGGCAAGGCGGTCGGCATGTACAGCAGGTCGCCTTCGTAGAGCGGCGGCAGGAATTCGGCGCCGAGCTGCGAAACCGGGAACGCGGTGACGCCGAGCGCGACCAGTGCGACCAGGATCGTCAGCTTGGGAAAACGCAGCACTGCCCCCAGCAACGGCCGGTAGAGCGCGATCAGCCACCGGTTGAGCGGATTTTTTCTCTCCTGCGGAATGCGCCCGCGGATCAGATAGCCCATCAGCACGGGGATTAGCGTGACGGAGAGCCCGGCGGAGGCCGCCATGGCGTACGTCTTGGTGTAGGCGAGCGGGGAGAACAGGCGCCCCTCCTGCGCTTCGAGCGCGAACACCGGCACGAACGAGAGCGTGATGATGAGCAGCGAGAAGAAGAGCGCCGGCCCGACTTCCGCCGCGGCCTCGCCGATCAGCGTCCAGCGCTCTTCGCCCTGGAGGTTCGCGTCCGGGTGTACGTGCTCCCATTGCTCGATGCGCTTGTGCGCGTTCTCGATCATCACGATCGCCGCATCGACCATCGCGCCGATCGCGATCGCCAGTCCCCCCAGCGACAGGATGTTGGCATTCACACCCTGGTAGTGCATGACGATGAACGCCGCCAGTATCCCGAGCGGCAGCGTGACGATGGCGACGAACGCGCTGCGCAAATGGAGCAGGAACACGACGCACACCAGCGCGACGACGACGAACTCCTCGACCAGCTTGTCGCGCAGGTGGCGCACCGACTGTCCGATCAGCCCGGAGCGGTCGTAGGTCTCGACGATCTCGACGCCGGGCGGCAGGCCCCCCTTGAGGCTCGCAAGCTTCGCTTTCACCGCCGCAATCGTCTCGAGCGCGTTCTTGCCGGAGCGCATCACGATGACACCGCCCGCCACCTCGCCCTCGCCGTCGAGTTCCGCAATTCCGCGGCGCATCTCCGGGCCCATCTGTACCCGGGCCACGTCCTTGAGCATCACCGGCACCCCGCCCTTCGCGACGGCGAGCGGAATCGAGCGGAAATCATCGAGCGAGGCGAGATAGCCGCTGGTACGCACCATGTATTCGGCCTCGCCCAGCTCGACCACCGAGCCGCCGGTCTCGCGGTTCGCTGCCTGCACCGCGGCGACGACCTTGCCGTGCGGAATGCCATAGGCGCGCAGGCGCTCGGGATCGAGCACGATCTGGTACTGGCGCACCATGCCGCCCACGCTTGCGACCTCGGCGACGTTGGCCACGCTCTTCAGCTCGTACTTGAGAAACCAGTCCTGCAGCGCGCGCAGCTCGCCGAGATCGTGGCGTCCACTGCGGTCGACCAGCGCGTACTGGTAGATCCAGCCCACGCCGGTGGCATCCGGCCCGAGCGCGGGCTTCGCCTGCACCGGCAGGCGTGACTGCACCTGGTTGAGATACTCGAGCGCGCGCGATCGCGCCCAATACTGGTCGGTGCCGTCCTCGAACAGGATGTAGACGAACGAGTCGCCGAAGAATGAGTAGCCGCGTACCACCTTGGCGCCGGGCACCGACATCATGGTGGTGGTGAGCGGATAGGTCACCTGGTCCTCTACGATCTGCGGCGCCTGCCCGGGAAACGGCGTGCGGATGATGACCTGCACGTCGGAAAGATCGGGCAGCGCGTCGAGCGGCGTGCGCAGCACCGAGTACACGCCCCACGCGGCGACCAGGACCGTCGCCATCAGGACGAGAAAACGATTGCCGATCGACCAGCGGATCAACGCGGCGATCACTTCGCGCTCCGTGGGGCGATGCGTTGTATGACGAAGTCGCCAGCGGGGTTCGGCTTGCCGCGTACATCGAACTCGACCGCGTCGCCCGCCTTCAGTTTGGCGAGCGCCGCCTTGTCCTCGACCGCGAATTCCATCGTCATCTTCGGCCACTTGAGCGCGGCAATCGGTTCATGCTCGAGCTCGATGCGGCCCTTTGCCGCATCTATGGCAGTCACCTTGGCGAGCCCCTTGTGGGTGCCATCGGTGGCTGGCGCCGCTGCCGGCTTCGCTTCAGCTCCGCCTTCCAGCCGCGACAGCGTGCCGCGCAGGCTGGCTTCCGAATCGATCAGGAACTGGCCCGACGCGACCACCTTTTCGCCTTCCTTCAGCCCGCTGATCACCTCGGTACGTCCGCCGCGCTCTGCGCCGGTCTGTACGGTGGCGGCGCGGAAGCGCTCGCCCTCGAGAACGATCACCACGATGCGTGTTCCGGTCTGAATCACCGCCTCCGTAGGAACGGTGAGCACCTTGCGCGACGCCGAAGCGAGCGAGACCTCGGCAAACATGCCCGGCCTGAGCGCAAGGCCCGGATTCGCGAGCGCGAGGCGCGCCTTGACGGTACGCGTCTGCGCGTTGAGCTCGGGGTAGATGAAGTCGATGCGACCGGAAAAGCGCCTGCCGGGTATCGATTGCACCGTGGCGCTGACGCTCTGGCCCAGCGTCAACGCAGCCGCCTGCGCCTCTGGCACTTCGAACGTGAGCCAGACCGACGACAGGTCGGTCAGCGTGAACGCAGGGGTTCCCGCCTGCACCATCGCGCCTTCGCGCACGCCGAGCTCCGTCACGACGCCCGAGATCGGCGACACGAGCGGCAAGCGGCGGCTCGCGACGCCGGATTGCTCGAGCTTTGCGATCCCGCTTTCGGCGAGCCCGAGCGATTCGAGACGGCGCCGCGCAGCGCGCGCGAGCGGCTCGTTCTCGGCGCTCTCCTTCGCCATTCGGCGCACGAGCAGATACTCCTCCTGCGCCTGCAGCAGCTCGGGCGAGTACACCTCCGCCAGCACCTGCCCGGCGCGCACCGGATCGTTGACCGCGCGCACGTGCAGCCGCTCGACCCAGCCCTGCGTACGCACCTCGGCGCGCGCGATGCGGCGCTCGTCGACTTGCACGTTGCCAACCGCCGCGAGATCCTGGCGCAGCTCGGTCATTTCCGCCGCGGCGATCCGCATGCCGAGGCTCTGCCGCATGCGGGCGCTGACCGCCACACCGCCCTCGTCGGTCGCGGAATCCGCGTACACCGGGACCAGATCCATGTTCATGAACGGCGATTTGCCCGGCTTGTCGAACTTCTGCTGCGGGTGCATCGGATCATGCCAATACAGGATCCTGCGCCCGGTGGAATCCGCTTTCTGCGCCGGTGCCGCAGCGGGGGCGGCGTTCGGCGCAGCATGCTGCGCGCTGCGCTGACCGAACCAGTAACCGGCGGCGGCGAGGCCGCCGCCGAGCGCTATTGCAACGCCGACGGCGATCGCGCGGTTCATTGGTGTTCCTCCGCCGGATGCTCGAAGTATTCGAGCGCCGCACGCGCCTTCGCGCGCATCGCCTTCAGCGAAAGCTCCTGCACGCGCGTTTCGATCAGCTGCCTGCGCGCTTCGAGCACCTGCGCAAGCTCGACCCGCCCGGAGCCTTGCGCTGCGAGCAGCGTGTCGAGCCGTGCCCGCGACGCGGGCAGCGTCGCGCGGTTGAAATTCTCGAGACGCTCGCCGGCGAGGCGCCATTCCGCCCACGCAGCATCGAGCTCCGCGCGCAACTGCCGCAGATGATCGGCGCGCTGCTCGCGCGCCCGCTCGGCAAGCTGCAATTTCGCCTCGAGCAGCCGATCCTGCTTGCGCTCGCGAAACAGCGGCAGCTCGAACGCGACCTGCACCATCAGCATGTCGGAGCGGTGGGCGCCCTGGCGCACCGCATAGCCGAATTCGAGCGTGCGATCGGAGGCGGTCGCTTCGCGCGCAAGCGCCACGTCGGCGTCCGCGACGCCGAGCGCGCGCAGGTGCATTGCATGTTGCGGGTGATGCTCGAGGTTTTGCGACAGCGTCGCGAGCGGCGGTGGCTCGCGCCATGCAGGAAGGTCGGCCGGCAATTCGAACGCGCCCGCATCGGGAACCCAGCGGCGCAGCATCGCGCGTGCTTTCTCCGCCTGCGAAGCGAGCTCCAGTCGCCGGTCTGCGGCCTGGCTCAGCATCTGGCGGGAAGCAAAGACTTCCGCCTGCGATCCGCGCCCGCTCGCTACACCGATCTGGGCAAGCTCGATCGAGCGTCCGATTTCGCCCGCGAGCTCGCCGATCGCGCGCTCCGCGGCCACCGCCTGCCACGCATCGAGCCAGGCAAGCGCCACTTCGCGCAGGATCGCCTGCCGCTGACCGCCGGTCTCGGCCTTTGCCTGCGCGGCTTCGGCGAGCGCGCGAGCTTCGCGCAGGCGGCGCTTGTCCCCGCCCGGCAGCATCTGCTCGTAGCTGATCACGAGCTGCGTCATGTCCTCCCACGGCGCGCTCGGAAAATTGCGCGCCGGAAGGTTGAGCAGGCCAACCTTCAGGCGCGGATCGGGCAGCGCACCTTCGGCGGGCGCCGCTGCTGCAAGAGCACGCGCGTTCAGCTCGAGCGCCGCCAGCGCAGGCTGCTGCGCAAGCGCGCGCTGGCGCGCAACATCGAGAGTGAGAACCTGCGCGCCCGCAGGCGCAAGCCAGACAGCCAACAACAGAATCGCAATGCGCATCGAATCCTCCGCAAGGTCAGGGATGACCGCCGGCAGATGCCGGCAGGCTCAGCCGCGGAGGATCAGATGCGAAGCGTGCGAAACAGGATTCGTGCCGGGGGCGCCGCCGCCTGGGGAACGCCGAGCCGGTGCGGCACAAGCGACACGAAGTCGAGCTCTGCGGCAGCGGGCACCGCGAGTACCGCTACTGCGGCCAGCGGGTGGACAGTGACGTCCGGCCGGTCGAGGCTCTGGTCGGGTGCGAGGCAATGCGCGATGCAGAGGTTCGCCTCGCCGCGCGATTCATGGCAAGGCGGATGGTCCGAAGCGATCGCCGCCGCCGGCATCCGCGCCGGCATGTCGCAGCCGGCAAACGCAAGAACGCCTTGCGCGAACACGAGCGCCGCGACGACGATGCGTGCCGCCAGGCGCCTGCGTCCGTTGCGGTTCATATGCCTATCCTACCCTCACTCGCGCCGGGAATTTGACCAGAATCAAATTCATGGCAGCCTCACCTTCTTCAGCCGCAGCGCATTGGTGACTACCGACACCGACGACAGGCTCATTGCCGCCGCGGCGACGATCGGGCTCAACAACCAGCCGAACACCGGATAGAGAACTCCGGCGGCGAGCGGGATGCCAAGCGCGTTGTAGCCGAACGCGAAGCCGAGGTTCTGGCGGATATTGCGCATCGTGGCGCGCGAGAGTAGTGCCGCTCGCGCGATGCCGCGCAGATCGCCCTTTACGAGCGTCACTCCCGCACTCTCCATGGCGACGTCGGTGCCGGTGCCCATCGCGATGCCGACATCGGCCTGCGCAAGAGCGGGCGCGTCGTTGATGCCGTCGCCTGCCATCGCCACTTTGCGGCCGCTATCCTGCAGCCGTTTCACGTGCCCTGCCTTGTCCGCCGGCAGCACTTCGCCGATTGCTTCGTCCAGCCCGAGCTGCCGCGCCACGACTTCGGCCGTGCGGCGCGAATCTCCGCTGAGCATCACAATCCTGACGCCAAGTCCTTTGAGCGCGGCGATGGCCTCGGGCGTGTTCTCCTTCACCGGATCGGCGACACCCGCGAGCCCGGCGGCAACGCCGTCGATAGCGAGGAACACGACCGTCTTCGCTGCCGCGCGCCACGCGTCTGCCTGAGCGGACCAGCGCGAGCTGTCGACGCCTTCCTTCTCTAGAAAGCTCGCATTGCCGACGAGCACGCGGCGCCCGTCCACGACACCGCGTACGCCAAGGCCGTTCAGCGCTTCGAAGGACGACGTCTTTCGTAGTGCGGCGCCGCGCTGCTTCGCGCCCTCCACGATCGCGTGCGCGATCGGATGCTCGGAGAGCTGTTCGACGCTCGCGACGAGCGCGAGCACCTCGCTCTCCTCGATCCCATCGGCAACGAGATCGGTCAGTGCGGGCTTGCCGAGCG
>DASYPC010000467.1:0-2057 GCA_036007105.1 Burkholderiales bacterium
GCCCGGTGTTCGCAGTGCCGAAGCTGCTCGACCGCGCCGGCCTGAAGGTCGCCGATATCGGCCTGTGGGAATTGAACGAAGCGTTCGCGGTGCAGGTGATCTACTGCCGCGACCGCCTGCGTATCCCGGACGAGCGCCTCAACGTCGACGGCGGCGCGATCGCTGTCGGTCATCCGTACGGCGTCACCGGCTCGCGTCTGATCGGGCACGCGCTGATCGAAGGCAAGCGCCGCGGAGTGAAGTACGTCGTCGTCACGATGTGCATCGGCGGCGGGATGGGCGCTGCGGGGCTGTTCGAAGTCGTTCTGTAGGCGCACTTGCAGGACAGGCGCAGCTGCGGGACTTGCAGGCCGTAGATCGCCGCAAGCAGCGCCGCGCCTAGCCGCCCCTCTTTTCCTGGGCGTTCTTGATCGCGCGCGTCACCATCGAGTGCGTGATCGGCTCGTCCGCGCTCATTCCCAGCTTTTCGAGCAGCGGCTTGATGGAGCCGCCGAACTCCTGCAGCAGCTTGTCCTCCAGCGAGAGATGAAACACGATGTGCGCGTTCGGCCCGAGCGCATCGGCAAAGCGCGTGATCGCATCATCGGCGGACCGCGAGTCATTCCGGCCAACCACGAGAACGTCTACGCCGATCTCCGCTCCCGGCTTCAAGTCGAGCGGCAACGCACCGCTCAGCGCGACCGCGACGGATCCCTTCCGGGAAAGGTTCAACCGCAGGCCATCCTTGGCGAAGACGTCCGCGCAGCGCACCGGCTGGTGCGTCGCGAGCACGGCGCTCAGCTCATCGATCGCGGCCAGCGTCAGCGCGACCACCACCACGCTGCGCTCGGCTTCGGCAAGCGCCGCCACCTCGCGGCTCAATCCCTGCAGCCGGGCGGTGTGATTCATCCAGACGGTGTCTTCGCCGCGCTGCGCAGCGCTTCCTTTGCCGCCGAACAATCCTTTGAACATCGGGCTGGAAGTGTAGCGTTTGTCGCGTGCTAGAGTTTGCCGATGAGAATCGCGATTGTCGGCACCGGCGCGATGGGCTCCGTCTACGCTGCGCTCTTCGCCGCCGCGGGGCACGAAGTATGGGCGATCGACCGTTGGCGCGAGCATATCGATGCGATCCGCGCTCGCGGGCTGCGGCTCGAGGGCGCTTCGGGCGACCGGACGGTGAAATTGAACGCGAGCACCGACGCGCGCGAAGCCGGCACGTGCGATCTGGTGATCATCGCGACCAAGGCGATGCACGTCGCGCAGGCTGCCGAAGCGGCGAAATCGCTGCTCAGCAGAGAGACTCCCGTGCTTTCGATCCAGAACGGCCTCGGCGGCCCGGACACGGCAGCGAATATCCTCGGGCGCGAGCGCGTACTGGTGGGCGTGGTCGGCGGATTCGGTGCGTCGATGCGGGCGCCCGGCCATGCGCATCACAACGGCTGGGAGCTGGTGCGCCTCGGCGAGCTCGGCGGACCGATCACGCCTCGCCTGAGAGCAGTCGAGGCGCTCTGGCGAGAAGCAGGTTTCCGCGTAAAGGTGTTCGACGACATCGACCAGCTCGTCTGGGAGAAGCTGATCTGCAACTGCGCGTACTCCGGGCCGTGCGGCGTCAGCGAGCGCACGACCGGCGAGGTCATGGAGGACCCGGATCTTTCGGCCGTCTCGGCTGCCTGCGCAACCGAAGCTTTCACCGTTGCGCGCGCGAAAGGCGTGAATCTCGGCTTCACCGACCCGGTCTCGTATGTGCGCGAGTTCGGCTCGAAGATCCCGCACGCCCGGCCGTCGGTGCTGCTCGACCTGCTCGCCGGGCGCAAGTCCGAGATCGACGTCATCAACGGCTCGATCCCGCGCGTCGGCAAGGGAGTTGGAGTCGACGCGCCGGTCAACGCGGCCGTCACCGCGCTCGTGCGCGCAAAAGAGCGCAAGCTCGGCTGTTCATGAATTGACTACCGCCTGAGGAAACCTCCATGCCGATCGAAAACCGCATTGCCGCCCTGCACGAGCAGATGACCGCATGGCGGCGCGACATCCACGCGCACCCGGAACTCGGGTTCGAGGAGAAGCGCACCTCGGAGATT
>DASYPC010000468.1:0-1630 GCA_036007105.1 Burkholderiales bacterium
GTTACGACCACCTCGCTGGTGAGGTCGGAGTGCGCATTTACGAAAGCCTGATGCAAAGACGCGCGCTGGTTCCGGCCGTCGATGGACTCGAGCTCACCGCCGAAGGGCAACGCCTGTTCCAGAAGCTACGCATCGACACTGGCGCTCTTGCAAAGGAGAAGCGCGCTTTCTGCCGGGCATGCCTCGATTGGAGCGAACGGCGCCACCATCTGGCGGGTGCGTTGGGCGCAGCGCTGCTCGCTCGTGTTGTCGAGCTGGGTTGGGCGAAGCGCGCCAGGAATTCGCGCGTCGTATTACTCACGGCGAATGGCGAGCAGGCGCTGCACAAGATGTTTTAACCTGACCGGCCAAAGTCTCGTCGCGCCGATTCTGGCGCTGCTGGCGCCCGATCTCGTGCCGGTGAGCCTGCTCACTACGGCTGGTCGCGCCTTTGCATCGCTCCCGACTTCAGGACGCGAACCCCGGGCTTCGCATCCAGAATGGCCGCGTGCAGCGCGGACGCCACGGCGCGGGCCGGGATCGGCCGCACTCCCTTGGGCATCATCCAACCGAGCGGCGCGAGCAGCCTTGCCGCCCAAATTTCGCTGCTGCGCGGCGGTTGTCCCAAGGCGGCCCGGTCACCCAGCAGCATCGATGGCTGCGCGATGACCACCGACTCGTAGCCGATCTGCATGACCGCGATCTCCATCTCGCCTTTCACGCGGTTATAGAAGATGCGCGACGTCGGGTCGGCGCCCAGCGCCGAAACGACGGCCAACCGCGTCGCCCCTGCAGCCCTGGCGACCCGCGCAACATTCACCACGAAATCGAAATCCACTTGGCGAAAGGCCGCTTCCGACCCGGCGATCTTGATCGTGGTGCCGAGCGCGACGTAGACGTCATCCACCGTCGGGAACGTTGCGGGCAACCGCGCGAAGTCGACTTGGTGAATCTCCAGCTTTGCACTGGCCTCGATGTCAGGCGGCGTGCGACGCAACAGGACGTGCACGCTGCGGTAATGCTCGCTCGCGAGGAGCAAGGACAAGAGCGCGCGACCGATGAGGCCAGTGGCGCCGGCGAGAAGGGCGGTGCGCGGTGCTGCAACGCTGTCGTCCATGCGATCACTCGTTACCGTAACTCGTCTTTCACGATCTCGCCGGCCCTTACGATCAGCCGCAAGTTCTTTCCATCCGCCGCGAGCAGCGAGATGTCCTTGAGCGGACCGCCGTCGACCACCAGCAGGTCGGCGTGCGCGCCCGGCGCGATGCAGCCTAGCTTGCCCTGCTGCATCATCAGCTCGGCGTTGACCGACGTAGCCTGCCGAAGAAGCTCGAGCGGGTTGAACACTTCGCGCCGGATCGTGAATTCGCGGCACTCCTGCACGTACATCGCGCCGAGGAGATCGGTGCCGAAGCCGACCTTGACGCCCGCCTTTCGCATCTTGTCCATCCCCGACAGCGCCTGCTTGCAGGCGTACTCGGCCTTTTCCTGGCTCACGGCCGGAAAGCCCAGCTTGGGTCCCATCTCGACCAGCCCGAAGAGAACCACCATCGTCGGCACGATGTACGCGCCGCGCTCCGCGACGAAGCGGGCGGTCTCGTCGTCGATCAGCGTGCCGTGCTCGATCGAGCGCACGCCGAATTCGACGCAG
>DASYPC010000469.1:0-5388 GCA_036007105.1 Burkholderiales bacterium
AAGTCGACGTCGAAATCGAATCCGGGCGCTGACTTGTCGCGCAGCGCCCGGCCGAATTTCTCCATCATCGCGCTGTCCGAAAGGTACGTGATGTGGCCGAGCATGCGCGCGATGCGCAAGCCGCGGCGCGGCACCACGCCCCGGTCGTAATAGTGGCCCTCGTGGAAATCCGGATCGGTCATGATCGCCTGGCGCGCGACTTCGTTGAACGCGATGTTCTGCGCCGAGAGCTTCGGCGTTGCCGCGATCACGATCGAATGGCGGATGCGCTCCGGAAACGACAGCGTCCATTGCAGCGCCTGCATCGCGCCGAGCGAGCCGCCGATCGCGGCGGCGAAGCGCTCGATGCCCAGGTGATCGGCGAGCCGCGCCTGCGCAGCGACCCAGTCTTCCACGGTCACCACCGGGAAATCCGCGCCCCACGGCCGGCCGCTCGTCGGGTTTGGCGAGGTTGGGCCGGTCGAGCCGAAGCAGCTGCCGATGTAGTTGTTGCCGATGACGAAAAACTTGCGCGTGTCGAGCGGCTTGCCGGGGCCGACCAGGTTGTCCCACCAGCCGACGTTGTGCGGATCGTCGGCATAGTGGCCTGCGACGTGGTGCGAGGCGTTGAGCGCGTGGCACACCAGCACGGCGTTGGAACGCGCCGCGTTCAGCTCGCCGTAGGTTTCATAGGCGATCTCGAACTGGGGCAGCACCGCGCCGCTCTTCAGCTTGAGCGGCTCGGTGAAAACCGCCTTTTGCGCGGCCACGGTGCCGACCGAGCCCGGATCGTGCGGTGCGTTCAACGGCGCCCCCAGAAAGCGAAAAACCCGTTCAGCTTGCGCGAGAAACGGGTTTCGGGACCGGTCTCTTTAGCGGTATTTGTAGAGCGCCCGCAAGCTGAACCTCAAATCGGCGCTGGCGGGAATTATAGCCGAGTCGCTCCGCTCGCGGAGAGCGCGTCGATCTGCGCGTCATCGTAGCCCGCCTCGCGCAGCACTTCGCGCGTGTGCTCGCCGAGGCGCGGCGCGTGGCGGCGGTATTCCGGCTTCGACTCGGACCATTCGGAAGGCACCGCCATTGATTTGATGCGTCCTTCGCTGGGGTGCTCGACCTGCTTGAAGTAGCCGATCGCGGCAAGGTGCGGGTCTTCGACGATGTCGGTCAGGTTGTTCATGCGCTGCACCGGGATGTCGGCGGTTTCCAGCGCGTCGATCCACGCTGAAGTCGTGCGAGTCTTCATCGCCTCGGCGACCAGGGCATACGCTTCGTCGAAGTACTGGCTGCGCGCAGCCTGTGTCGCAAAGCGCGGATCGTGGAGCAGCTCGGGCTTGCCGATCAGCTCGAAGAACGCGCGCCACTGCTTGTCGTTGTAGACGAGCACGCATACATAGCCGTCCCTCGTCTCGTAGGGCCGACGTTCCTTTGCGAGCATGCGCGCGTATCCGGGGTCACCGCTCTGCGGCTCGAACGTGAACCCGCCCATGTGCTCGCCGAGCACGGTTTGCAGCAGGCTCTCGAACATCGGCACGTCCACGCGCTGGCCTTGTCCGGACTTCTCCCGGCGATAGAGCGCAGCGCACACCGCGTTTACCACGTGCAGGCCGACCGAGCGGTCGGCAATCGTCGCCGGCGCATAGCGCGGACTCTCCGAGCCGGATTCCTTGAGCAGCCACGGCAATCCGGTCGCGCCTTGGATCAAGTCGTCATAGGCGGCCTTCGCCGCGTACGGCCCGCGCTGGCTGTAGCCGAATGCGCCGACATAGATGAGGCGCGGATTGACGGCCCGAACGTCCTCGTAGGAGAGCTTGAGGCGCGCCATCGCCTGCGGCCGGATGTTGTAGACCAGGACATCCGAGCGCCGCGCGATGGCCAGGCATACTTTGCGCGCCGCATCCTTCTTCAGATCCAGGACGATGCTGCGCTTGTTGCGGTTCGCGTTGAGGAAGATGTGTCCCATGCCGGGATTGCGAAAGGGCTTGTTGTGACGCATCACATCGCCTTCGGGCGGCTCGACCTTGATGACGTCGGCGCCGAGGTCGGCGAGGATCTGCGTCGCGTACGGCCCCATCACCACCGTGGTGAGGTCGAGTACGCGAACGCCGTCGAGCGGTCCTGGCATGGTCAGAGAATCGTGGAGTCCGTCCCTGTTTATTCCGGCTGGATGCCGGCCTGCTTCGCGAGCGTTGCCCATTTGGCGATTTCGCTCTGAATGAATTTCGCGAGCTCGCCCGGGTTCATGGGCGCCACGTCTGTGCCGATCGCGGCGAATTTTTCCTTCACTTCCGCTTTGACGATTCCCTTTACCACCGTGTCGTGCAGCTTCGCGACGATGTCGCGCGGCGTGTTTGCGGGAGCGACGAGCGCGAACCACGCGATCAGCTCGTACCCGGGCAGGTCTTCGGCGACCGCCGGCACGTCAGGCGCGAGCGGCGTGCGCTTCGCGGAAGTCACCGCGATTCCCTTCAGCTTTCCTCCTTTCGCCTGCGCAAGGGCGTTTCCCAGGTCGACGAACGTGAACGCGAGCGAACCGCCGAGGACGTCTGTGATCGCTTGCGGAATGCCTTTGTAGGGCACCTCCACCACGTCCAGCTTGCCCATTGACTTGAGCATCGCCAGCGAGACCTGCGAGCCCGATGATCCGTACCCCGCCGACAGCTTTCCGGGCTGCGAGCGCACATAGGCCAGAAAGACCGCCAGGTTCTTGGCGGGAAAATCCGGCTTGGCCATCAGCATGAAGGACGTCGTGCCCAAGCGCGCAATCGGCGAGAAGTCCCGCACCGGATCGTAGGGAAGCTTCTTGAACAGGCTGACGTTCGCCGCCTGGGGCGTGTTCGTGGTGAGGAGCAGCGTATAGCCGTCGGGCGGGCTCTTCGCGACGAACTCCGCGGCGATCGCGCCTTGCGCGCCGGGCTTGTTCTCGACGACGAACGGCTGCTTGAGCGCCTCCTGCAACTGCTGGCCGGTAAGCCGCGCGACTTGGTCGGTCGCGCTGCCGGCAGGGAACGGCACGATCAGCTTGACCGGCCGAGTCGGGTAGGTCTGCGCCTGCGCACCCGCTGCCGCGAGCATCGCGGCAATCAGCAACACGATTCGCTTCATTGAGCCACTCCTATGCGTTGAGCTTCGCCAGCAGCTCGCGCGTCTTGGCGGGGTCGGTCGAGCGCAGTACGCGCTGCACGAGCGCGTGCGCTTCGCCGATGCTCGCCCGCACTACGCGCTCCTTGATCGCGAGCAGCTGCGCGGGGTGCATCGAGAAATTCCGCAGCCCCATGCCCAGAAGCAGGCGCGTGAGCGTGGTGTCGCCCGCCATCTCGCCGCACACCGCGACCGGCACGCCGCCGCGGTTGGCGGTCTGGATCGTGTGGGAGATGAGGTGCAGCACGGCGGGGTGCAGCGGATCATACAGATGCGCGACCGTATCGTCGGTGCGATCGATCGCGAGCGTGTACTGGATGAGGTCGTTCGTGCCGAGGGACAGGAAATCCAGCCGCTTCATGAACATCGGCAGCGCCAGGGCCGCAGCCGGAATCTCGATCATGCCGCCGACCTGGACGGTCGCGTTATACGGCACGCCGCGATCTTCGAGCTGCTGCTTCGCCTGGTTGAGCAGCGCGAGCGACTGGTCGATCTCGTGCGCATGCGCGAGCATCGGCAGCAGGATGCGCACGCGACCGTGGGCGGAAGCGCGCAGGATCGCGCGCAGCTGGACGAGGAAAAGCTGCGGCTCGGCCAGGCAATAGCGGATCGCGCGCAGGCCGAGCGCCGGGTTGGGCATGGCGTCGCCGTCGCCATCGAGTGCCTTGTCGGCGCCGAGATCGAGCGTGCGGATCACGACCGGCTTGGTGCCCATCGCCTTTGCCACCTCGCGGTAAGCCTCGTACTGCTCGTCTTCCGAGGGCGTCTCCTTGCGGTTCATGAACAGGAACTCGGTGCGAAACAGACCTACGCCCTGCGCGCCGACGGCTCTTGCCTGCTCGGTGTCCTCGGGCAGCTCGATGTTGGCAAAAAGCTCGACCGGCGTTCCGTCCAGCGTCGCTGCGCGCGTGCCCTTCAGGCGCTTCAGCTTGGTGCGCTCGAGCTCGTACTGCGAGCGCAGCAGCTGGTATTCGGCCAGCACGATCGGGTCCGGGTGTACGACGAGCACGCCCTGATTGCCGTCCACGATCAAAAGGTCGCCCTCGCGGATCATGTGGCGCGCATGGTGCAGCCCGACGAGCGCAGGGATGCTCAGGCTGCGCGCCACGATCGCCGTATGCGACGTGACGCCGCCGACATCGGTGACGAATCCGCCGAAGTGGTGGCGCTTGAACAGAATCATGTCCGCGGGCGACAGGTCGTGCGCCACGACGATGAGCTCGCGCTCGTCGGAGGCGTGCGGCTCGGCGAGCCCATGTCCGCCGAGCAGCGCCTTGAGGACGCGCTCGACGACCTGCTGGATGTCCTGGCGGCGCTCGCGCAGGTAGGCGTCTTCCATCTCCTCGAACTGCTCGACCAGCTTCTCCATCTGCTGCACCAGCGCCCACTCGGCGTTGTAGCGGCGCTCGCGGATCAGCTCGCGCGGCGCCTGCGACAGCGACGAGTCGTCGAGGATCATGCGGTGCAGGTTGACGAACGCGCCGATCTCATGAGGCGCGTCTGCGGGTACATGCGCTTCGAGTGCCGCGAGCTCCTGCCGGGCGCGTGCGAGCGCGGCGTCGAAGCGGAACAGCTCGGCCGGCACCGAGGCTGCGGCAATTTCGTAGTGCGCGACTTCGAGGCGCGCGCTGGAGACGAGGTGCGCGTGGCCGATGGTGATTCCCGCCGAAACGCTCGCGCCGTGCAGCACGAAGTTCATCGGCCGGAGCTTCGCGCGGCCATCAGGTCACTCGCCTTCGCCGAATTTTTCCTGGATCAGCTGGAGAACCGCATGTAGCGCCGCATCGGCCTCGACGCCGTCGGCCTCGACCAGGATCACCGATCCCTTCGCCGCGGCAAGCATCATCACGCCCATGATGCTCTTCGCGTTCACCCTGCGGCCGCTGCGCGTCAGCCAGATTTCGCACGGGTAGTGGCTCGCGACCTGCGTAAGCTTCGCCGAGGCGCGCGCATGCAGTCCCAGCTTGTTGACGATCGTCGCTTCAGCGCTGGGCATCGCGGCAGCAGTCCCGGTTCATGTGCAATACGCCTTCAGCCCCGCCGGAAAGCGCTCGTTGCACGGCGGCTGCGAGCGTACGGTCGTCCCCGGACAGAACCCGCACCAGCATCGGCAGCGAAAGTCCCGCGACGCCTTCGACGCGGCCATCGGCGAGCAGGCTGCCGGCGATGTTTCCGGGGGTCGCGCCGTACATGTCGGTCAGCACGAGCACGCCCGAGCCGTCATCGAGTTGCGCGACGAGCGCGCGCGCGCGTTCCAGCGTCGCGCCCGGA
>DASYPC010000470.1:0-8111 GCA_036007105.1 Burkholderiales bacterium
CACCTCGCCGCTCGCGCGGGCGTTGCGCACTGGCGACAGGCGCGCGCACGATAAACAGGCCATACCGCCTCGTTCGGGCGAAAGGCGCTCGGCCACGACGCACCAAAAACACTAGGCGGGCGCCGGCCTCGCACGGCGCAAGCCGATCCATTCGTTCGCAAGCAGCGCTGCGAGCACGATCGCAGCGCCCGTGATCGCGAGCGCGCTCGGGCGCTCGCCTATTCCGAGCCACACCCAGAGAGGGGCGAGAATCGTCTCGATGAGCGAGAGCAGCCCGATCTCGCCCGCAGCGAGCGTACGCGTCGCCCGCGTCATCAGCAGGCAGCCAAGCCCGAGCTGCACACAACCCATCGGGGCGAGGACTGCGAGGTCGCGCGCGCTCGCATCGAGCGGCAGTGCGAATGGCAGCGCCACCGCCATGGAGATGAGCCCGGCAATCATCACCGCAGGAACCATGTCCACGGTCGCGTGCATGCGGCGCATCACGACTACGTTCAGCGCAAACACGGTCGCCACGCCGAGCGCGAGCAGATTGCCGGGCGTACGACCCGCGTCCAGGCCGTCTGCAAACATCAGCGCGGCCCCGACCAGCGCCGCACCGATCGCGATCCAGGTGCGGAGAGGTACCTGCTCGCGCAGAAAGATCCAGCCGAACACCGCGGCGAAAAAAGGACCCGTGCTCATCAGCACGAACGTGTTCGCTGCGGTGTTCCGCATCAGCGACAGGATGAAAAAGAAGAACGTCGCGGCAAGCAGCGCGCCGGCGAGCATGCCCGCGGTGCCGACTGCAAGGATCTTCGACCAGACCGCGCCGCGGTGCCATGCGACGAGCACCGAGAACAGGAACGCCACCATGAATAGCGAGCGCCAGAAGACGATCTCCCAGCCGTCGGTGCTCGCGACGTTGCGTACGAAAATTCCGCCGGTGCTCCAGCAAAGGCCGGCCGCGATCATCAACAGCACACCGTCGCGGCGGCTGGAAGGAAACGCCATCGGCGCGCTACGCGCGGCCGCGGTAGTGGAGCGGGAAGAGCTTCTTGACGACTTCGCCGTCGCTCGCCCAGGCCTTGCAGCCGTCGACAAAGTAAGGCTTCCTGCCGGACTGCTCGGATACCGCCGGGCTGGCGGTGTCGCCCGCCTTCGGCCAGCTTCCCATCGTCTGGAACGCGACCGTCGCCGCAGGCATCAGCAGCTCGGTGATGTGCGTGCAGCCCTTGGTTCGCCCGACTGCCTCGGTGACCGCGCGGCGCCAGCCGGCGCCGACTCTCGCGCCGACGAGCGCCTTGTAGTTCGGCGCGACGGTCGGGCAGGCTTCGTAGGGCGCGTCGTTCGTCGTCACCTCGATGTCGCGCACGACCATCTCGCCATCGAGCGTGAGCCGCAGCTGCATGTCGTGCACGTGCATGCCGGGCGTGCGCACGCCGCGGAACGGTTCTTCGACCGGATAGGTCTTGGTATCGACGATGCGCGCCTCGATGTCCCAGAGACCATCGTCGCGCGCGTAGCCCTCGCAGGTGATGTTGCGCGTGTGCAAATGCCGGCGCGATGCTGGAGCGGAAAGAGGCATGACGTATGATCCGCGAAAGGGAGGAGTGAATTATGACGGCAAAATCTACAACGCCAAGCGGGCTCGTCATCGAGGAGCTCGCGCCCGGCACCGGCGCGGAAGCGGCGGCGGGCAAGAAAGTCACGGTGCACTACACGGGGTGGCTGCTGTACGGCGGCGAGAAGGGGCGTAAATTCGATTCCAGCCGCGACCGCAACGAGCCGTTCGAATTTCCGCTCGGCGCTGGCAAGGTGATCAAAGGCTGGGACGAGGGCGTTCAGGGAATGAAGATCGGCGGCAGCCGCCGCCTGACCATTCCTCCCGAGCTCGGCTACGGCGCACGCGGCGCAGGCGGCGCGATTCCGCCCAACGCGACGCTGGTCTTCGAAGTCGAGCTGCTGGGAATCCACTGAACGCCGGCTCGCAGACGCTACCGGCCGGATTGCGGCGCACGATCTCCCGCGAGGAGATCAACGAGCTGCCGATCCGGCGCTACGAAGGGGACGTTCACCTCGTCGCCTCGGCGGAGGATCTCGGCCGCGCGATGGCGGATATCCGCACGGAGCGCGTCCTCGGCTTCGATACCGAGACGCGCCCTGCATTCCGCAAGGGCGAGCACCACCTTCCGTGCCTCGTGCAGGCGGCCACCGCGAGCGCGGTGTATCTGTTCCCGCTGCAGCGCATGGATTTCTCCGCGGCGGTCGCCGAGTTTCTCGCGGCACCGGAGATCGTCAAGATCGGGGTGTCGCTCGCGCACGATCTGCGCGAGCTGAAGCTCGTCTTTCCGCTTGAGGAGGCCTCGATGCTCGATGCCGGGACGACCGCGCAGCGCTGCGGCCTGGAGCAGTCCGGCGTGCGCAATCTCGCCGCGCTCTTTCTCGGCTTCCGGATTCCCAAGGGCAACCGCACCTCGAACTGGGCTGCCCGGCGCCTTTCCCCGGCGCAGCTCACCTACGCCGCAACGGACGCGTGGGTCTGCCGCGAGCTTTTCCTGCGCTTCGAGGAACTGGGTCTGCTGCACTGAAGATCGCTACACTCGCGCCTGGGATCGCAACGGCACCCGCCACCGGAGGATTCGCATGAGCACCGTCGTCAACCACGCCCTGCGCCAATTGCGCGCCGGCAAGCTCGCCATCGGTGTGGGCCTGCGCCAGGCGCGCACTGTCGATACCGCCCAGATCATGCGGACTGCCGGCTTCGACTGGCTCTTTATCGACTGCGAGCACAATTCGATGGGCACCGATACTGCGGCGCAGATCGCCTCCGCGTCGCTCGCGGTCGGCATCACGCCGGTCGTGCGGGTTGCGGGCAAGGAGCATTGGCTCGCCTCGCGCATGCTCGACAACGGCGCGCAAGGGGTGGTCGTGCCGCACGTCGAGAGCGACAGCGAGGCGAAGCGCATCGCCGATCACTGCCGCTTCCCGCCGCTCGGTCACCGCTCGATGGGCGGCGGCCTGCAGCAGCTCGGCTTCGCGCCGGTGCCCGTGGGCGAGGCGGCGCGGATCGTCAACGAAGAGACGCTCGTCGTGCTCATGCTCGAATCCCCGCGAGGCATCGAGAACTGCGAAGCGATTGCAGCGGTACCCGGCATCGACGCGCTGCTGATCGGCACGAACGACCTCTGCATGGAGATGGGAATCCCGGGCCAGTTCGACGATCCGCGGATCCACGAGGCGTACACGAAGGTCATCGCAGCCTGCCGCAAGCATGGCAAGTTCCCGGGAATGGGCGGCATGTACACGCCCGAGCTTCTCGAGCGGCACATCGGCATGGGAGTGCAACTGATCTTGTCCGGGTCGGATTTCTCTCTCCTTATGCAGGCCGGCAAGGCCCGCGCAGGCCTCGTCCGGGGATTCGAGAAAAAATGACGTGATCGGGCAGAAGACGCTCGACTTCCGCACGAAGGGTCGCGGCACGATCGACGTGACGGGCGACGTGCAGAAGGCGGTCGCAACCACCGGCGTGCGTACGGGCATCTGCACCGTGTTCCTGCAGCACACCAGCGCTTCGCTCGTCTTGTGCGAAAACGCAGATCCCGACGTGCGGCGCGACCTGGAGACGATTCTTTCGCGGCTTGTGCCGGACAACGACCCCGTCTATCGCCATGACACCGAGGGGCCGGACGACATGGCGGCCCATGCGCGCTCGATCCTCACGTCGAATTCATTCACGATTCCCGTCGCGGAAGGCCGGCTCGCACTCGGCACGTGGCAGGGGCTCTATCTGTACGAGCACCGCTACGCGCCGCACGTGCGCAGCATCGTGGTGACGGTGCTCGGGGAGTAAGGCGGGTCAGCGCCCGCGCTTTCCTTTCACCAGGTCGTCGAGCCCGGAGAACGGACGATGCGTAGCGGCCGGCTTGTCTTCCTCTTTGCTGCTTCCGCCGGCTTTTGCGTCCTCGATCCGCGCGTGCTCGTTCTCGTGGCAGTAGACGCACAGCAGCTCCCAGTTCGAGCCGTCGGGCGGGTTGTTGTCGTGGTTGCCGTCCTTGTGGTGGACGGTCAGCTCCTTGAGGCGTGAAGCGGGAAATTCGCGCGCACAGCGGGTACAGATCCAGGGGAGGATCTTCAGCGCCTGTTCGCGGTAGCTCGGCGGCGCGGCGCGCGGCATGCGCACATTATGATCCTGCCATGCCCGTCCTCCCCGAGCGAATCGTTTCCGGCGGCCAGACCGGTGCCGACCGCGCGGCGCTCGACTGGGCGATCGGGCGCGGGATTCCCCACGGCGGCTGGTGTCCGCGCGGGCGGCGCGCGGAGGATGGCCGGATCGACAGGCGCTATGCGTTGCGGGAGACTCCTTCGCACGACTATCAGCAGCGCACGCGCTGGAACGTGCGCGATAGCGACGGAACGCTGATTTTCTCGCGCACGGCGGAGTTAAGCGGCGGCAGCGCTTACGCCGCGCGCTGCGCGGAGCGCATGGCACGCCCCTGGCAGCACGTCCATCCGGGGGCCGATGATGCGGCAAGCATCCGGTCGTTTCTCGAGCAGCACCGTATCCGCACGCTCAACATCGCCGGTCCGCGAGTATCGACGGATCCGCGAATCTACGAGTACGTATTCGCCGTGCTGGAACGTCTTGCCGCGTCATAATCGGCGCATGCTTGGCGAAACCGAACGCTGCATCTTCTGCAACCCGGAGCGCGAGATCCTCGCAGAGAACGCGACGGCGCTCGCCGTGTACGACAGCTATCCCGTATCGCCGGGGCACGCGCTCGTTCTGCCGCGGCGCCACGTGGTCACGATCTGGGACCTGAACGAATCCGAGTACGACGGATGCTTTCGCCTCGTGCGCGAGGTGCGCTCGCTCCTGGAAATGCGTTACGGCCCGGATGGCTTCAACGTCGGCGCGAACTGTGGCGAGGCCGCTGGGCAATCTGTCTGGCACGCGCATATCCATGTCATTCCGCGCTACCGGGGCGACGTCGCCGATCCTCTCGGCGGCGTGCGCCACGTCATCCCGCGGAAGAAATAGGCAGCAGCGCCTCAGCCAGCTCGAGCGCGTCGTCGGTCCAATAGACGGACGGCCGCGGACGCTTTGCCCCGGCCGCCGCGAGCGTCCGGCAGGCAAGAATCGGCAGGATCCAGCGCGACGGAAACGCCGCTCTGCCGTGCGCCGCACCCAGAAGCGCGCCTGCGATTGCAGCATTGGTATCGGTATCTCCGCCGCCGGCCACCGTGGCGACGATTCCCTCCTCCACGCTGCGAACGCTGAAGAGCTGGCAGAAAGCATTCTGCAGAGCGATCAGCACCCATCCCTGATGCTTCATGAAGTCCGCCGGCGCTTCGCCTGCCGCGCCGCGCTGAATGACTTCCAGAACCTGCGGGTGGCGGGCGTGCGCAAGCGCCGCCGAGCGCATCGAATCGCGATTTCCTTCCGCTACGCCTGCAGCGATCGCCGCCGCGTACGCAGCGCAGGCTTCCACGCAGACCGGGTTGGGGTGAGTCAGCGCCGAATCCTCGCGCGCCGCGCGAGCCGCGCGCGCCGGATCGCCCGCAGCCCAGATCCCGATCGGCGAGACGCGCATCAGCGAACCGTTGGCCTGGCTTGCGTGGTCGGGCTCGCCGAGAATGCCGTGCCGGGTCGTGGCGCCGACGTCGAACGGCTTCGAATCGAGCCATTCGCGATAGGCAGCAAACGCGGCCTGCGGCGCATACCCGCTCTGCGCGACCATCGAGCGAGCGAGCGCAAGCGCAAGCTCACTATCGTCGGTCGGCTGGCCCGCGATCGTGTCCCACGTCCCGCCGTCCGCGAGATGGCGCACACCCGAGGGAAAGGCGCGCGCAATTTCCGCCGCGCTCTTGAATTCGACGAGCGAACCCAGGCTGTCGCCGATCAATTGCCCGAGCAGGCAGCCTTGCGCCCGCGCGAGGCGCGCATCGTCGGCAGAGCGCGGAAACTGCAGTGCCACGCGCTGCCCGCGCCGCGGCTCGTTCTCCAGCGCGAGCCAGTCGAAACGCGCAAGCTCTCGTGCTGCATCCGGCGCGCCGGCAAGGCATCCGCTGGCGCGAGCGTCCAGGGCGCCGGAGAGAACGACCTCCCGCGCCTGCGCATCGAGCACCACGCCTCCCGCTGCGCGCACCAGCGCCATGCCGGCTGCGATGTCGTATTCGTTTACGCCGTGTGTCGACACGGTGGCGACGCCATCGCCCGCGGCGACGCGTGCGAGGCGATAGGCGATGCTCGGCATCGCGATGTAGCGCGCCGGGGCGACCGCGCGCGCCCAGGTCTCGGGGCGCAATTCGGAAGATGCAGTTGCCCACACGTGCTCACCGATGCTCAGGCGTCGGCGCGAAAGATCGACCTCGACGGGAACGCCGTTGCGCAGAATCGGACCTGCGCCCTCAGCCCACGCGATGGTGTCGCGGCCACGGTCGGGTGCGTTCGGGCTATGCACCACCCCCAGCACCGGGACGCCCCCGCGCAGCAGGGCGACCGAGACCGCCGAACCGCGGCGTCCCTTCAGGAACTCGCTCGTGCCGTCCTGCGGATCGACAAGCCAGCGGTACCCGGCGAACGTGCCGGATGCAAGTCCGGTCTCCTCGCCGAGAAAGTCGCACGCAACGAGCTTCTGCAGGTCTTCGCGCAGCCGCTCCTCGATCTCGGTGTCGATCGGCGCCTTGCTGCGGGTGCCACGCGGACCGCCCGGCTGGCAGAACTCTGCGTACAGCCGCGCGCCTTCGCGCTCTGCGAGGGCAATGACTTCTGGAAGGACAGAAGCGGGATTCAGCCGCTCAACGCCGGCGCATTCCCGGACGGAACGGCCGTCGCACGCCGGGGCTCGACTGCGGGCGCTCGTCGAGGTGGCGGAAGTTGATCCGCCCCTTGGTGAGATCGTAGGGCGAGATCTCGAGCGTTACGCGGTCACCTGCGAGGATGCGGATGCGATTCTTGCGCACTTTTCCGCCCGCGTAGGCGAGCACGCTCGCGCCGTTCGCAAGCGTAACCCGGAACTGCGTGTTGGGCAGCACTTCCTCGACGACCCCGTCCATCTCGAGCATCTCTTCCTTGGCCACACACGTCTCCGGTGCAAAAGGCGGCGCGCAGTATGGGCCTTCTGGCCCGTTCTGCCAAGGCCTGCGTGCACGCCCTCAGGGGCGATTGCGGTACTCCCGGTCGAACGCCTTCTCCAGGCCCGGGTGCACGCCTCGCAGGCCATCGACGACGCGCTTTGCCCAGTCGAAGTATTGGCGCTTGCGGCTGCGCGACCAGCCGACCGGTGGATGGTCCCGCAGGTCGCGCAGGTTGCAGATCTTGTCGGCAAGCTTGACGAGCTTGGCCCGGCGAGAGAGATGCGGCGCGTGCTCGATCTGCAGGCGCTTGCGCGTGTGCTTGCGCAAGCGCTTGTTGTCGGTGACCTCCATCACGACCTCGGCGATGCCCGCGCCGAATTTGCGCGCGAGCTCGGCGCGCGTGGTCTGCGTGTCCTCGACCGTGTCGTGCAGGATCGCCGCACTCAGAGTGGCCGAGTCGGAAATTCCGCCTTCGTTGTGCAGGACCCGCGCGAGCTCGATCGGGTGGTTGATGTAGGCGGAGGCGTGACGGTCCTTGCGGCGCTGCGCCCGGTGCTTATACGCAGAGAACGCGAGCACCTCGAGAAACTGCTCCATGCGGTCGCGCGCACGCCGGCTCATGCGGCGATTCTATCGCCGGCACGCGCTTCAGCCGGCGTTCTTGTCGCCGCATTGCGACGCTTGCGGAGAAAAAGGACCGGCCCCTGCTTCCGCCGGAAAACGGGGCCGTCCGTATTTTCTGGCTTTGTTACTGCTTGGTCGTCTCGGCGGTCGACGTGCTCGACGACGCGCCTGCCGCGGGTCTGCGTGTCAGCTTCCCTGACGCGGTCGTTGAGCTGCTGGTCGATGAACTGGTCGAAGCCGAGGCCCCGGCTTTGCCTGGATCGGAAGCACTGGCGGACGCCTTCTCCTCCAGCGCCTGTGTCGCTTTCTCGTTCGCCGCGCCTTGCGCGCTGCGCCGCTCCTGCGCGCGGTCCTGTCCGAACGTGCGGTCCTCGATGAACTGCCCGTTCGCATTTTCCAGGGCCTTCGCATTCGGCTCGGCGTCGGCC
>DASYPC010000471.1:0-7982 GCA_036007105.1 Burkholderiales bacterium
TCCGAGATCAAATCGGTGAGGTAGCCGTTGCGGCGCGCCTCGTCTTCCCCCTCGTAGAGGTCGTGCACCCCGGCTGAATCCTTGTGGGTGAAGTAGTCCACGCCGCCGCTCATCGGGCCGAAGAACTCCTGGTAGCCGCTCTTCAGCGGCCCGAAATGCGGCAGGAAACCCATGTGCCACTTGCCGGCGAGCGCAGTGGCGTAGCCCGCGTCGCGCAGCAGCGAAGCAAGCGTCGGATGTGCAGGCGGCAACCCGAGCACCGGGTCACCGCGATGCCGGCTGGCGATCGGCTCGTCGTTTCCGGCGCGCAGCCGGTACTGCCAGCGCCCGGTCATCAGCGCGAAGCGCGTCGGCGAGCAGACCGGGGAATTCGAGTAGCCTTGAGTGAAGCGCAACCCGCCTGCGGCCATGCGATCGAGCTCGGGCGAGCAGCCGCTCCTTCCGCCATAACAACCGAGGTCGGCGTAGCCGAGATCGTCGGCAAGGATGAAGACGAAGCTGGGCCGCACCCGGTTGGGTTGCATCCTACTGGTCGACGCTGAAGCCGGAAGCCTTGACGATCGGCGCCCATCTCGCGCGGTCTTCCGCCATGCGCCGCGCAAGCTCTTCAGGACCGCTGCCTATGGGCTCGAAGCCGATCTTCAGCAGTCGCTCCGCGACCTCGGCAGAGCGGACCGCATTGCCGAGCGCGGACGAGAGCCGGTCGATCGCGGCTTTCGGCGTCTTCGCGGGCGCGTGGAACGCGAACCACCCATCGCCCTGGATCTGCGCGTAGCCGAGCTCGGTAAAGGTCGGCACCTCGGGCGCGATCGGCGAGCGCTTCGCGCCCGAGCTCGCGAGAATGCGGACCTTCCCCGCACGATGTTGCGGAATCGCTTCCGACAGCACGTCGATGCCGGCCGGGATCTGGCCGCCGATGAGATCGTTCAGCAGCGGCGCCCCGCCCTTGTATGCAACGTGCACGAGCTCCGTGCCGATTGCGCGGCCGAGCAGAAGACCGAAAAAGTGCGGCAGGCTGCCCGCCGCGGGCACGCCGAAGCTGGTGCGCCGCGCATCTCCCTTTACCCAGGCGATGTATTCGGCCAGCGTCGTTGCAGGCGTCGCCGGGCCGGTGGTGAACGCAAGCTGGAAGTTCACGGCGAGCGACACCGCCGCAAAATCCTTCTCCGGATCGTACGCAAGCTTCTTATGAGTGAGCGGGGCAATCACCGTGACCGCGACGGGCGCCGCCATAAGCGTCTTGCCGTCGGGTGCGGCATTCTTGAGCGCTTCGGCCGCGATCTGCCCGCCGGCGCCCGGCCGGTTCTCGACGATCACCCCGGCACCGAGTGCGTCGCGCGCTTTGTCCGCCGCAAGACGAGCGATCAGGTCCGCGCTTCCGCCCGGCGGAAACCCGACGAGGATGCGAACGGTATCCTGCGCGCGGACGGCAAACGCGGCGGCGAGCGCGACCAGCGCCGCACCGCACAGCAGCGACCCCTTGAACGGCAGGACTATTTCCCCTTCGCCTCGAACTCGGCGACGGCCTTCTTCAGCAGCGAGTATTCGTCGCACCCGAAGAAGCAGAGGCGGTCCAGCGCCGAGAGGTGCTCTTTCGCCTTGCCGACGTTGCCGACCATCAGGTAGGCCTCGCCGATGTACTCGTGCGCGCCCTTGTGCTTCGGATCGATGCGCAACGCTTCGTTGTAGTGCTTGAAGACGACATCGAGGTTCGGCTTCTCGCCCTTGCGGATCGCATACGCGTACAGGTTGTGATAGTCGGCGTTGCGCGGATCCTTGGCGAGCGCGTCGCGCAGGATCGCTTCCGAGCGCTTCCAGTCCCTCTGCGTGTTGGCGGCGAGAACTTTCTCGAGCACCGGATCGGCGGGCACGCCGGCGGCGGGAGCGGCGTCGTCGCCGGGCGCCGCCTGGACCGACACGGCGGCGAAAAAAGCTATGATGAAGGCATGCCAGGCTGCGGGTTTCATGGGTTCTTCCTTCGGATCGTGCTCGCCGCTACTTTAACAGTTGGCGCTGCGGATGCATTCCCTGCGCCGGCGACGCGCGAAGAGGCGCTCGCCGCGCTGGACGACCCGCAGACCGAGCGGCGTGCCGAGAGCGTGGTCTGGATCGCGAACCACGGCGGCATGCCGGACCAGCCGCTGCTGCTCAAGCGCCTGCGCGACGAGAGCCCGTTCGTGCGCGAATTCGCCGAGCGCGGCCTGTGGCTGCTGTGGGCGCGCTCGGGCGAAGCCGACATCGACCGCCTGATGGCCGCGGGCGTCGAACAGATGGAGGCCGGCCGGCACCGCGAAGCAGTCGCGACGTTCACGGAAGTCATCCGCCGCAAGCCCGACTTCGCCGAGGGCTGGAACAAGCGCGCCACCGTGCACTACCTCGCGGGCGACTATCGCAAGTCGCTCGCCGACTGCGCCGAGGTGGTGAAGCGCAACCCGTCCCACTTCGGCGCGCTCTCGGGGTATGGCCAGGTCTATTTCCGGCTAGAGGACTACGGCCAGGCGATCCGCTGGTGGAAGCGCGCGCTCGAAGTGAACCCGAACATGACCGGCGTCGAGATCAACATCAAGGCAACCGAGGAGCTCATGAAGCAGAGGCGCGGCCGCGCCATCTGAGTCCCATGGGACGCCTCGCCCAGTGGGCACATGCCCTGAAGCGCGAATCGCTCGCCGCTCGCCGCCTGGATCGCTACGTGGTTCTGACCTGACTGCGCCTAGGCGGGCTTTTTTTCCGCGGCCTGCGGATCCATCGGCTCCCCGGGCCGGAAGCCCTGCATGTAGTCGCAGCCCGCTTCGCGCAGCAGCTTCTCCTGCGCCTCGGTTTCCACGCCCTCGGCCACGACCTTCAGCCCGAGCGCGTGCGCGAGGTCGACGACCGCCACCACGATCTCGCCGCTGTCCGCATCGTCGGGGATCGAGCCGATCAGCGACTTGTCGATCTTCAGCTTGTCGACCGGATAGCGCTTCAGGTTGACGAGGCTCGTATAGCTGGTGCCGAAATCGTCGATGACGAGCGTGACCCCGAGCTCTTTCAGCTTGCGCAGCGTCTGCATCGCGGGCTCGCTGTGCTGCATCGCCGTCCCCTCGGACACTTCGAGCTCGAGCCGGCCGGGCGGCAGGCCGGAGTCCTGCAGCGCCCGGGCCACGATATCGACCAGCTTGGGATCGGCGAACTGGCGCGCCGAGAGATTCACGCCGACCGTCATGCCGCTCGCGGCGGGGCTCAACGCGCCCCAGCGGCAGACCGCGCCGAGCACCCAGTCGCCGATGCGCAGGATCAGACCGGTGTCTTCCGCGAGCTGGATGAAGTCCCCGGGCGAGATGAGCCCGCGCGAGCGATGCTGCCAGCGCAGCAGCCCTTCGTATCCGACGATGCGCCCGGTCGCGATCTCGACGACCGGCTGGTAGAACATCCTCAGCTCCTGGTTCTGCAGTGAGCTGCGCAGGTCGTTCTCGAGCTGCACGCGGCGCGTCGCGGCGAGATTCATCTGCTCGGTGAAGAACTGATAGTTGGCGCGCCCCGTTTCCTTCGCGTGGTACATCGCTGCGTCGGCGTTGCGGATCAGCGTTTCCGCGTCGTGCCCGTCGTCCGGGAAGATGCTGATGCCGATAGAGGGAGAAACCTGCAGGTCGCGCTCGTCCACCGTCACCGGCTGCGACACCGTCTCGATGATCTTCTGCGAGACGTGCGCGAGATCGGAAAGGCGCGTGAACTGCGGCAGCACCACGACGAACTCGTCGCCGCCGATGCGGCAGATCGTGTCGCCGGTGCGCAGCTGCTTGGCGAGGCGCTGCGACACTTCCTTCAGCACGGCGTCGCCCGCGGCGTGCCCGGCCGTATCGTTGACCGCCTTGAAGCGGTCGAGGTCGATGAACATCACGGCGGTCTGCTTGCGGTTGCGCTCGCTGAGCGCGAGCGCCTGGGTCAGCCGGTCTTCGAGCAGCCGCCGGTTCGGCAGGTTGGTGAGCACGTCGTGGTCGGCGAGGTACTGCGCGCGCAGCTCGGCGAGCTTGCGCTCGCCGATCTCCGCTTCCAGCACGTGGTTCATGCTCTGCAACGCCGTCGTGCGGTCGACCACCGCACGCTCGAGCTGGGCGCGCGCTGCCTCGAGCGACTCGCGCGCGGCGCGCTGCTCGCCAATGTCTTCGCAGATCCAGATCACGCCCTGCTCGACCATGTGCGGATCGACCGCGCGGCCGGTGATCTTGCACCACAGCGGCGTGCCGTCCTTCCTGCGCGCGCGCCGCTCGCTGACGACGGTCTCGCCGCTTGCCAGCCGCGGCAGCGCGTCCGCGGCAAACTGCTCGAATTCTTCCGTGGTCACGGCAAGAGTCGCGCTGCTTTGACCGATCAGCTCCCCCGGCGCGTAACCGAAGAGCTCCTCGAAGCGCCGGTTGCAGCGAGCGAACCTGCGCTCCTTGACGAACGCGATCCCGATCGACGTGGCGTTGAGGATGGCCTCCTGCTCGCGCAGCGCGCGCTCGAGCTCGTCTCGCTGGTGGTGCCGGTCGGTGATGTCCTGCGCGATCCACACCGTTCCCTGCTGCAGGTTGTGCTCGTTGATCGCCTTGGCGATCAGATGGCACGGAAAGAGACTGCCGTCCTTGCGCTGCAGCTCCCACTCGAGCTCGAGGCGGCGTCCCGCCGAGAGCACCGGGACCGCGATCCGCCCGAGCTCGTCGAAGCTCTCGCGCGACGGGTAGATGACTTCGCCTTCCTCCCCGATCAGCTCATCCGGCTTCCAGCCGAACATTTCCGCGAACTTCGGGTTGCAGAGGAAAAACCGGCGGTCGCGCGTGAACGCGATCCCTACCGACGCGTTTGCGAGGACCGCTTCGTACTCGAGCTGCGTGAAGCGCGTACGCCCGGCATAGCCGGACGCAGGGGCGGCCTCCACCGCTGCCTTGATCTTGTCGCCTTCGTTCACTTGCGCGAAAGCCGCTCGAAGTCGGACGCCAGCTCATGCATGCGCGCGCCGGCCGCCTGACGCTGGCTCGCGGTCAGCGTCTTGTTGAGATCGAGCAGCATGGCGAAATACTCCATCCGTTGCGCGCGTACCGCCGCTGCGTGAGCCGGATCACGGCCGCGCTCCCAATCGACCGCCCACTCGGCGAAGCGCGCCTTCGCCTCGCGCGCACGCACGATGGCGAGAAACTCCGTTTGCAGGCGCTTGCGCTCCCGGTCGCGCATGCCTTCCGGGAACGGTGCTCGATCGGCGTAGCGCCTGACCCTCTCGATTTGTGCGTCGCTCAGATCTCCGAACCATTCTTCCAGCCGCTCAACGTTTCGCTTGACGCGCCGGCCGCGGCGCTCTTCCACGCTCCCCGCGAGGAAATCCCGGGCATATTTCCGGTTATCTTCGGCGAACTTTCGCTCCAGATGCGCGATCTGCTCCGGGCTCAGGCGATCGAGCAGATCGGCAATCTCCCCTGCGCCGGCGCGTACCGCCTGCAGCACCTGCGTCTGGATCGAATCGTAACCCCAAACGAGGTCGTCCTGCGAGGCTCCGCGTGCGAACCGCGTGGCGGCCTCGTTCACCAGCCGGACGTACTGCGGCAGCGCATTCGCCCTGTGCCAGGCAAGGAATGCCGCGACATGCTGGTCCAGCTCGTCGCTCTGGGCGCCTTCCACGTCCAGGTACGTGCCCAGTTGCCAGCGCAGATAGAGGTCGGCGTTGTTGTAGGCGAAACGCACGGTGCTGCAACTGGAGCACACGAGCAGGATGCAGAGCAGCAGAAAGCGAGCCATCGCTACCAGAAGGTTTCCACGGTGATCTGGCCGGGCGCGCGCCGCCGATGCTTGCGCAGCCCCCGCTCGACGAGCGCGGCGGTCACGTCCTTCACCATGTCGGGGTTGCCGCACAGCATGAACTGCGAGCGCTCTGCAGCAAAGGCGCCTGCCGCCGCTTCGAGCCTTCCGTCGCGGATCGCCGCGGGAATGCGGCCCGCGAGCGAACCCGGATGCTCTTCGCGGCTGACGAAGGTGACGTAGCGAAACTGATCACCGCGCAAGCCTCGCATGGGATCGATCAACTCGCGGTACACAAGCTCGTCGGCACGGCGCACCGCGTGAACGAGGATCACGCGGCGGTAGGTTTGCCAGGGTGCTTCGGTGCGCAGGATGGAGAGGAACGGCGCGAGACCCGTTCCGGTGGCGAGGAGCCACAGCTCTTCGGCCTGCGGGACCTCCGCGAGGACCAGGAAACCTGACGGGTTGTCAGCGTAGTACAGGGGGTCTCCGGGCTGCAGCCGCGCGAGGCTCGGCGACAGCGGCCCCTCAGGCACGATCACGCCGTAAAACTCGAGCAGCGGATCATCCGGCGGATTGACGAAGGAGAACGGCCGCGCGATCCGCTCGCCGCCGACGTCGAGCGCGATCCTCACGAACTGCCCTGCCCGGAAATCGAGCGCCGGACCGGTCACGCGCAGCGAATAGAGCGTCTGCGTCCAGTGCCGGTTCTCGACGACCCTGCCCTCGAGCCACTTCGCCATCGCTACTGCGCCGCGGGACTCGGCGTGACTCCGTTCACCCCTTCGAGCTCGGACAGCACCTCCGGGGAAAGCGTGGTATCGAACCAGGGGGCGAGATCGTCGAGCTGCTTGAGCGTAGTCGCGCCGATGATGGTCGAAGCGGCGAAGAACCTGCTGCGCGTGAAGGCGAGCGCAATCCCGGCGAGCGGCAGGCGATGCTTGTCGGCGATCCTGCGATATTCCTCGGCAGCCGCGAGCACGCGGGGCCGCTTGTAGCGCTCGCCGAAGTCGGGAAATTTCTTGAGGCGCGCATCCGCAGGCCAGTCGGTGCCGCGATACTTCGCGCTGAGAAGCCCCATCGCGAGCGGCGAATACGCAAGCAGCGGCACGTCGAGATGCCGGCTCGCTTCCGCGAGGTCGCCGTCGAACATCCGGTTGACGAGGCTGTAGCCGTTCTGCACCGAGGCGGGCGGAGGCAGGCCGTTCTCGCGCGCGACGCGCACGAATTCGCAAAGCCCCCATGCCGTCTCGTTGGAAAGACCGTACGCGCGGATCTTCCCGGCGCGGATCGCAGCGCCCATCGCCTCGATCTGCTCCAGGATCGGCACCGCCTCGCGCTCCTTCGACGGATCGTATTGCCACGCGCCGAACGCGGGCACGTAGCGTTCCGGCCAATGGATCTGGTAGAGATCGATCCAGTCGGTCTGCAGGCGCTTAAGGCTGTCATCGATCGCCCAGGGCACCGTTTTCTTCGTGACGTGGTTGTCCCCGCCGCGAATCCACTCTCGCCGGCCCGGCCCGGCGATCTTGCTCGCGACGACGAGCTTTTCCCTGCGGCCGCGGTTCTTGCCGAGCCACGCGCCGAGAATGGTCTCGGTGGAACCCTGCGTCTCCTTGCGCGGCGGCACCGGATACATCTCGGCGGTGTCGATGAAGTTGATGCCGTGCTCGAGCGCCCATGCGATCTGCGAGTGCGCCTCGCTTTCGGTGTTCTGCTCGCCCCAGGTCATCGTGCCGAGGCAGATGTCCGAGACTTCGATACCGCTTGCGCCAAGACGATTGCGTTTCATGGGCCGGAATTTGAACACGATTTAGCGGGTAAAGTCTCGCCATGAGCACGCGTTCCGAGTTTCCCGATGGCGGCTTCGCATTCCTGCGCGGCGTATTTCCGTACTCGCAGGGCGTCGTCGCGCTCGACGGCTTTGCGATCGAGCGGGCGCGCTTCGCCGCTCCCGTGCCTCTGGCCAGTGGATTCCAGTTCATCGCCGCCTATCTGGCGCGGCTGCACCGTCCGAAGACAGCGTTTTGCGCTTGCGAGCTGCGGTCGCCGAAGCCCTTCACGTTCGAGGGATTTGCCGAATTCAACCGCGGCTACGTCGCGGTGCTGGGGGAGTGGGGGCTTTTCCGCGACAGCGTCAACCCGGTTGCGCGCTCGAACGTGGCGCCGGTGATCGACCCGCCACGAGAGCCGTGCTTTCACGCATTCAGCTACACCGTCGCGCGCGCCGACGCGAG
>DASYPC010000472.1:0-11121 GCA_036007105.1 Burkholderiales bacterium
CCCGCGAGCTTGCGCCGCAAGATCTCGTTCACCTGCGCGGGGTCGGCCTTGCCACGCGTTGCTTTCATCACCTGGCCGACGAGCGAATTGAACGCCTTTTGCTTGCCGGCGCGGTAATCGGCGACCTGTTTTGCATTCGCAGCAAGGACTTCGTCGACGAGCTTTTCGATCGCGCCGGCGTCGCTCATCTGCTCTAATCCGCGCTTCTTGATTACTTCGTCAGCAGACCCCTCGCCGGCTAGTACGGCGTCGCGTACTTCTTTGGCCGCGACGCTTGAGAGTTTTCCTTGGGCAACCAGTATCTCGATTAGCCCCATTTGCTGAGGTAGGTTCGGCCGCTCGATGATCGCGGCACCCCAGTCTTGTATCTTCGAACTCAGCGAACTCACCGTCGTATTCGCCGCACTTGCCATCACTTGAGCAGTCTGGTCTGCCGGAATCGTGCCGTACAACTTGAGGATGGAAGCCGACATGGACTCAAAAAACTCGGCCAGCTCAATACTAGACGTCAGGGTAGCGGCCGTGTGAGCCGGTACGCCGAGCTGCTCGAACTTCGCTCGCTTGACACTGGGCAACTCTGGCATACCACCACGCGCGTCATCGATCATTTTCTCTGTAATAACGAGAGGCAGTAGGTCCGGGTCAGGGAAGTATCTGTAGTCCTGCGCGTCCTCCTTCGTCCGCATCGACCGTGTTTCGTTGCGGTCCGGATCGTAGAGACGCGTTTCTTGTTCTATCTTGCCGCCGCCTTCGAGAATTTCTATTTGACGATTTGCCTCGAACTCTATCGCCTGCTCCATGAAGCGGAACGAGTTGAGGTTCTTGATCTCGCAGCGCGTGCCGAGGCTCTCGCCCGTGCGCCGCACCGAGACGTTGGCATCGCAGCGGAACGACCCCTCCTGCATGTTGCCGTCGCAGACCTCGATCCAGCGCACCAGCGCGTGCAGCGTCTTCGCGTACGCCACCGCTTCGGCGGCGCCGCGCAGCTCGGGCTCGGAGACGATCTCGAGCAGCGGCGTACCCGCGCGGTTGAGATCGATCCCGGTCATGCCGTGCAGGTCCTCGTGCAGCGATTTTGCGGCGTCCTCTTCGAGATGCGCCCTCGTCAGCCGGATCTTCTTTTCCGGCTCGCCGACCCCGATGCTGATCGAGCCGCCCTGCACGATCGGAGCCTCGTACTGGCTGATCTGATAGCCCTTGGGCAGATCGGGGTAGAAATAATTCTTGCGCGCGAAGATCGAACGCCGGTTGATCGTTCCGCCCACCGCGAGGCCGAAGCGGAGCGCCAGCTCGACCGCGCGCCGGTTCAGCACCGGAAGCACGCCCGGCAACGCGATGTCGACCGCGGAAGCCTGGGTGTTGGGCGCCGCGCCGAAGGCCGTCGACGCGCCCGAGAAGATCTTGCTCTTCGTCAGCAGCTGCGCGTGCGTCTCGATGCCGACGACGATCTCCCACGTCACAGCGGCGTCTCCTTTGGCACGCGCAGGTGCCAATCGTGCACCTGCTGGTAGCGGTGCGCCGCACCGAGCAGCGTCGCCTCGGCAAAATATTGGCCGGTGATCTGCAGGCCGACCGGCAGGCCGCGCGAATCGAAGCCACAAGGCACCGAGATCGCTGGCAGTCCGGCCAGCGACGCCGGGACGGTGAAGATGTCCCCGAGGTACATCTGGACCGGGTCCGCGGATTTCTCGCCGATCCGGAACGCCGTCGTCGGCGCGGTCGGTCCCATGATCACGTCGCATTGACGGAACGCTTGCGCGAAGTCCCCGGCGATCCGCCGCCGCACTTTCTGCGCCTGCAGGTAATACGCATCGTAGTAGCCGTGCGAGAGCACGTAGGTGCCGATCAGGATCCTGCGCTTCACTTCGGCGCCGAATCCTTCGGCGCGCGTACGGCAGTGCATGTCGAAGAGGTCCCGGGGCTCGGCCGCACGATGACCGTAGCGCACGCCGTCGAAGCGCGACAGGTTGGACGACGCTTCCGCCGGGGCGAGCACGTAGTACACCGGAACCGAAAGTCTCGTGTTGGGCAGTTCGATGTCGATCACCCGGGTGCCCTGCGACTCGAACCAGCGGACCGCCTCGCGCACGCGCGCGAGCACGTCAGGCTCGACCCCCATCGAAAAATACTCGCGCGGCAGCCCAATTCGCAGGCCCGCAAGCGGAAGCTCGAGCGCGCGCGTGTAGTCCTCGGCCGGCCGCTCCAGGCTGGTCGAATCGCGCGCGTCGTACCCCGCCATGGCATTCATCAGCAGCGCAAGGTCCGCGGCGCTCTTCGCGAGCGGCCCTCCCTGATCGAGCGAGGAAGCGAACGCGACCATGCCAAACCGGGACACCGCGCCGTAGGTGGGCTTCAGCCCCGAAACACCGGCCAGTGCTGCAGGCTGGCGGATCGAGCCGCCCGTGTCGGTCCCCGTGGCTGCCGGCGCCATGCGTGCCGCGACCGCCGCAGCCGAGCCACCGGAAGAACCTCCCGGCACTCGCCGCAGATCCCAGGGATTGCGGACCGGGCCGTAGAACGAAGTCTCGTTCGACGACCCCATCGCGAATTCGTCCATGTTGGTCTTGCCGAGCAGCACTGCGTGCGCGGCGGCAAAGCACTCGATGACATGAGCGTCGTACGGGCTGACGAAATCGGCGAGCATCTTCGAGCCGCAGGTGGTCCGCATGCCGCGAGTGCAATAGATGTCCTTGTGCGCGATTGGAATTCCGGTCAGCGGCCCGCCTTCTCCACGGGCACGTAACGCGTCGGCAGCGCGTGCGTCCGCGAGGCTTCGCTCCTCGTCGACGGTAATGAAGGCATTGAGCGCGCCGTTCAGCGCCGCGATGCGCGCGAGGAAAAGCTTCGTCAGCTCGACGCTGGAGATGCGCTTGGCCGCGAGAGCGGAAGCGAGTTCCGCGAGGGTCGCGTTGAGCAAGCTACTCGATGACCTTCGGCACGAGATACAGGCCCGCGTCGACGGCCGGCGCGACCGCCTGGAACTCCGCGCGCCGGTCTGGCTCGGTCACAAGGTCGGGACGAAGGCGCTGCCCGGCGGGCAACAGCGCTTCCAGCGCATGCGACATGGGCTCGATGCCGGCGGTATCGATCGACTGCAACCGGTCGACGAGCTCGAGTACGCGGTTCAACCGTACGCGCAACTCTTCGGCTTCCGCAGGGCTGACCGCGATGCGGGCAAGGCGTGCGATACGCTTGATCTGGTCGGGGGAGAGCGACATGCTGCAGAACGGAAAAAGGGGCCCCGGATGCTCAATTGGGGGTAAACTTTCTCTATTATAGGGCCTTTGCGGACACGGCCTTACGGCAAGACCTTAAGGTTGCACGATCAAGGGAGCGCGGGACACCCATGTTCGGATTTCTCAGAAGCTACTTCTCCAACGACCTGGCAATCGACCTCGGCACAGCCAACACGCTGATCTACGTGCGTGGCAAGGGGATCGTGCTGGATGAACCTTCGGTTGTCGCCATCCGCGAGGATGGCGGTCCGAACGCGAAGAAATCGATCCAGGCGGTCGGCAAGGAAGCGAAGCAGATGCTCGGCAAGACGCCGGGCAACATCATCGCCATCCGCCCGATGAAGGACGGCGTGATCGCCAACTTCACCGTGACCGAGCAGATGCTGAAATACTTCATCAAGAAGGTGCACGACAACAAGCTGTTCTCTCCGAGCCCGCGCATCATCATCTGCGTGCCGTGCGGCTCGACGCAGGTCGAGCGGCGCGCGATCCGCGAATCGGCGGTCGGCGCAGGCGCAGGCCAGGTGTACCTGATCGAGGAGCCGATGGCTGCGGCGATCGGCGCCGACATGCCGGTTGCCGAAGCAACCGGCTCGATGGTCGTCGATATCGGCGGCGGAACGACCGAGGTGGGGGTGATCTCGCTCGGCGGGATGGTGTATGCCGGCTCGGTGCGCGTCGGCGGAGACAAGTTCGACGAAGCGATCATCAACTACATCCGCCGCAACTACGGAATGCTGATCGGCGAGATGACCGCCGAGACGATCAAGAAGGAAATCGGCTCGGCGTTCCCGGGCAGCGAAGTCCGCGAGATGGAAGTCAAGGGCCGCAACCTCGCCGAAGGAATCCCGCGCAGCTTTACCATCAGCTCGAACGAGATCCTCGAGGCGCTCACCGAGCCGCTCAATCAGATCGTCTCGGCGGTCAAGACCGCGCTCGAGCAAACTCCGCCCGAGCTGGGCGCGGACATCGCTGAAAAGGGAATGGTGATCACCGGAGGCGGCGCGCTGCTGCGCGACCTCGACCGGCTGCTGATGGAAGAGACCGGGCTGCCGGTGATCGTCGCCGAAGATCCTCTGACCTGCGTGGTGCGCGGCTCCGGGCAGGCGCTGGAGAAGATGGAGCGCTTCGGTCCGATCTTCACCAACGAGTGAGCGAAGGGGGCTGGCCCCCCTCGGGTAGATGGAGCACACACCGCCGGCGTTTTTCAAGCGTGGTCCGGCTCCGGTCGTTCGGCTCACGTTCTTTGCGCTGCTCTCCCTGGCAATGATCGTTCTCGATGCGCGCTTTCGCTATGCCGAAGGGCTGCGCGGCGCGATCTCGCTCGCAACGCAGCCGCTCCAGCTGGTCGCCAGTGCACCGGCGGCGGCGTTGCATCGCGTTTCGAACTTTTTCGCGAGTCAGTCGCAACTGAGCGCCGAAAACGCCGCGCTGCGCGCGAAGCTGCTCGAAGCGACGCTCGCTGCGCAACATCTCGAAGCGTCCGCCGCCGAGGGCGCCCGGCTGAAACTGCTGCTGGGCGCGGCCGAGCGGCTGCCCGGGAGCGCGGCCCCGGCCGAGATCATCTATGGCGGGCGCGACCCGTTCTCGCGCCGCGTGCTGGTCGACAAGGGAACGCGCGACGGCGTGCGCCCGGGCAGTCCGGTGGTGGACGAGGCCGGCGTGGTCGGGCAAGTGACGCGCGTGCATGCACTGCTCGCCGAAGTCACGCTCCTCACGGACAAGGACCAGGCGATTCCCGTGCAGATCGCGCGCAACGGCTTGCGCGCGGTCGCGTTCGGCGGCGGGACCTCGGGGCTGCTGGAGCTGCGTTACCTCGCGGCGAACGCGGAGGTCGTGAACGGCGACCGGCTCATCACGTCCGGGATCGACGGGGTGTATCCGCCCGGATTGCCGGTCGCGACCGTGATCCGCGTGGAACGCGACGCCACCAACGTTTTTGCGCATGTGCTGTGCCAGCCGGCTGCAGGAGTGGATCGGGGGCGCCTGGTGCTGCTGCTCACTCCCTCTGCAACGCCCGCCTCCCCGCCGGTGGAGGCCGCGGCCGAGAAAGGCCGGGACAAGCCCTCCACCAAGAGCCGGCGCCAACGCGCGAAGGACGCCCGTGGTCCCTGAGAGACGCCAGCATATCCTGCTCCCAGTGCGACTGAGCACGATCGTGGTGTCGTTCGCCGTCGCGCTGCTGCTCAATTTTCTCCCCTGGCACAACGTCGCACTCGTACCGGATTTCGTCGCGCTCACGCTCACGTTCTGGTGCGTGCGCCAGCCGCACCTGGTCGGACTGGGTGCTGCCTGGGCGCTCGGGCTGCTGACGGATGTCGGCAACGGTGTGCTCCTTGGCCAGCACGCATTGTCGTTCTCGGTGCTCGCGTTCTGCGCCATTACACTTTCGCGCCGCATCCTGTGGTTCGGGCTGTGGACCCAGGCGCTGCACGTCGCGGCCCTGCTGCTGCTCGCGCAAGCAGTAGGCACCGTGGTGCGCCTTGCGACGGGCGCCGAGTTCCCTGGTTGGGTGCTTGCGATCGGGCCGCTCGGTGGGGCGCTGCTCTGGCCGCTGGTCAGCCTGCTGCTTCTTGCGCCGCAGCGTCGCGCGCTCGAAGTGGACGAAACCCGGCCGATCTAGCGCGGTGCGATTCTCCGCATGTATCCGCTAGCCGCCCAACTCAAGGACCACGAGCGGGAGCTGCGCGCCTTCCAGCTGCGCGTCGGCATCGCGGCGATCGCCGTGCTCGTTGCGTTCGCGCTGCTGTTCGCCCGCTTCTTCTACCTGCAGGTGGTGCAGCACGAGCTCTACGCTGCGCGGGCCGAAGACAACCGCATTTCGATCGTCCCGCTGGCACCGAATCGCGGACTGATCCTCGATCGCAACGGCGTGGTGCTCGCGCGGAACTACTCGGCCTACACGCTCGAGATCGCGCCCTCGCGGGTCCAGGATCTCGAGCGCACGATCGGCGAGCTCGCCGAGATCGTCGACATCCAGCCGCGCGACCGCGCGCGCCTGCGCAGGCTCCTTGCCGAGGCGCGCAGCACCGACAGCCTGCCGATCCGCACGCGTCTTTCGGACGAGGAAGTCGCGCGCTTCGCAGCCAATCGCTACCGCTTTCCGGGTGTCGAGATCAAGGCGCGGCTGTTCCGCCAGTATCCGTTCGGCGAGACGGCCTCGCACGTGATCGGCTACATCGGCCGGATCAGCACGCGCGACCAGGAGCGCCTGGAAGAGCAAGGCGTCGAGGCGAACTATCGCGGCACCGACTTCATCGGCAAGGCGGGGCTGGAGGCGAGCTACCAGGACGAGCTCCACGGGACGACCGGGTTCGAGCAGGTCGAGATCGACGCCGCGGGGCGCGGCATTCGCACGCTCTCGCGCACGCCGGCGCAACCCGGCAACAACGTCACGCTTGCGATCGACATCCGGCTGCAGCAGGTGGCGGAGCGCATCTTTGCCGGACGGCGCGGTGCGCTGGTGGCGATCGAGCCGGGCACCGGATCGGTGCTTGCATTCGTCTCGAGCCCCGGTTTCGATCCGAACCTGTTCGTCGAGGGTATCGACGCGACGAACTGGGCCGAGCTCAACAATTCGCCCGACCGGCCACTCAACAACCGTGCGATCGCCGGCATGTATCCGCCAGGCTCGACCTTCAAGCCTTATATGGCGCTTGCCGCGCTCGAGCTGGGCAAGCGCACGCCGCGCTCGACGATCAACGATCCCGGCTACTTCGAATTCGGCGGCCGGCGCTTTCGCGATTCCAAGCCGGGCGGGCACGGCACGGTCGACCTGTACAAGTCGATCGTGGCGTCCTCCGACACGTTCTACTACATGCTGGCGAACGACCTGGGGATCGACGCGATCGCGGGCTTCATGAAGCATTTCGGCTTCGGCAGCCCCACCGGTATCGACCTGAACGGCGAAGCCGAGGGCATCCTGCCCTCGCCGGAGTGGAAGAGGAAGCGCTTCCGGCGGCCGGAGCAACAAAAATGGTACGCCGGCGAGACGATCTCGATCGGCATCGGCCAGGGCTACAACGCCTATACGCCGGCGCAACTCGCGCTCGCGCTGGCAACGCTCGCCAACAACGGCGTGATGATGCGCCCGCGGCTGGTCGAGCGCGTCGAAAACGTACGCACTGGCAGCCAGCGCGCCGTCGAGCCGCAGCTGGTACGCAAGATCCCTCTCAAGAGCGAGAACATTGAATTCGTGAAACGGGCGATGGCCGGCGTCAACAAGGAGGGCACCGGCCGGCGCGCGTTCCTCGATGCGCCGTACACGAGCGGGGGCAAGACCGGCACCGCGCAGGTGGTCGGCATCAAGCAGAACGAAAAGTACGTCGAATCGAAGGTCGCCGAGCGGCTGCGCGACCATTCGCTGTTCATCGTCTTCGCACCCGTCGAGAACCCGCGGATCGCGCTCGCCGCGCTGGTGGAGAACGGCGGGTTCGGGGCGCGCGCAGCTGCGCCGCTCGCGCGCGGCGTTCTCGACTATTACCTGCTCGGCAAGCTTCCCGAGGTGATGACCAAGGAGGCCGAGGAGGCCGACACCGAAGAGGAAAGCGACTGATGCAGGCCGTGCTGCGCCGTATGAGCGCCAGCCTCGTCGACGGGCTCGATGCAACGCGGATCGTCGCGACGCTGCTGCTCGCCGCGGTCGGCCTCGCCACGCTGTATTCGGCGAGCCACGACACTCCTGCGCGGGTGACCGGGCAACTGATGAATCTCGCCGTGGCTTTCGCGGCGATGTGGGTCGCCGCGCGAATCTCGCCGGAACTGCTGATGCGCGCGGCATTTCCCGCCTATGCAATCGGGCTCGTGCTGCTCATTGCGGTCGCGCTGTATGGGGATACGGTAAACGGCGCGCGGCGCTGGCTGCACGTGGGCGTGACTCGGTTCCAGCCCTCGGAAATGATGAAGCTTGCGCTGCCGCTGATGCTCGCCTGGTACTTCGCGAGGAACGAGCAGACGCTGCGACTGCGCGACTTCGCGGTGGGTGCGCTGCTGGTCGCACTTCCGGTGCTGCTCATCGCCCGCCAGCCGGACCTGGGTACCGCCGCGCTGGTCGCCGCGGCCGGCGCATACATCCTCTACTTCGCCGGCCTTGGCTGGCGCGTGATGGCGACGCTCGCCGTGCTTGGCGGCGCGAGCCTCGTCCCGCTCTGGGGGTTGCTGCACGACTACCAGAGAAGGCGAGTCCTCACGCTGCTCGATCCGTCCCAGGATCCGCTCGGCGCTGGGTACCACACGATCCAGTCGACGATCGCGGTCGGCTCGGGGGGCATCTTCGGCAAGGGCTGGCTGCAGGGAACGCAGGCGCACCTCGAGTTCATTCCCGAGCGTCATACCGATTTCATCTTCGCAGTGTATTCGGAGGAGTTCGGCCTGCTCGGCAACTGCCTGCTGCTTGTACTGTATGCGCTGCTGATCGGGCGAGGCTTGATGATCACCGCCCAGGCGACGTCGTTCTTTTCACGTCTCGTTGCCGGGGCCGTGACGTTGATGTTCTTCACTTATGCGTTCGTCAACATGGGAATGGTGTCGGGAATCCTTCCCGTGGTGGGCGTGCCCCTCCCCTTCATCTCATACGGCGGCACTGCCCTCGTCACGCTCTTTATCGGCATCGGCATCCTGATGAGCTTGCGGCGCCAGCGCCGGCTCGTCCCGACCTGATTTTTGCTGCAGAGCAGCGCAATACGAAACTGCTGTTCGTATCGTGAAACAGAGGTCTTCTAACCTTCTGTAAATTATTGTTTATCATTCTGTAAGACCGGTCCGGCACCGTTATTGCCCTGCGCCATTCGGTTGCGTTACCGTGGCTAGGAATGTCCACCCATCGGAGAAAAACCAGATGACCCGCCGTGAGCAGCAAATCGCGCAGTTGAGGAGCGAGTGGAACGAGAGCCCGCGCTGGGCCGGAGTCAAGCGCCCGTACGCTGCCGAAGACGTCGTGCGTCTGCGCGGCTCGCTGCGCGTCGAGCACACCCTCGCCCGGCAGGGGGCCGAAAAACTGTGGCGGATGATGCACGAGCAGCCATTCGTGCATTCTCTCGGCGCGCTCACCGGCAACCAGGCGGTGCAGCAGGTGAAGGCCGGCGTGCCTGCGGTTTACCTCTCGGGCTGGCAGGTCGCGGCCGACGCGAATGACTCGCTGCAGATGTATCCCGACCAGTCGCTCTACGCAGTTTCTTCGGTGCCCACGGTCGTGCGGCGTATCAACAACGCGCTCGCCCGCGCCGATCAAATCCAGTGGATGGAAGGTAGCGGCGATGTCGACTACTTCGTGCCAATCGTTGCAGACGCGGAAGCGGGCTTCGGCGGAGTGCTGAACGCGTTCGAGCTGATGAAGGCGATGATCGACGCTGGCGCAGCGGGCGTGCACTTCGAAGACCAGCTCGCGAGCGTGAAAAAGTGCGGCCACATGGGCGGCAAGGTGCTCGTGCCGACGCAAGAGCATGTGCAGAAGCTCGCCGCGGCGCGCCTTGCGGCAGACGTATTGGGCGTGCCGACCGTGCTGCTCGCGCGCACGGACGCCGAAGCCGCCGACCTCGTGACCTCCGACGTCGACGAGCGGGATCGGCCGTTTCTCACTGGGGAGCGCACCGCCGAGGGCTTCTACCGCACGAAGAAAGGGTTCGACCAGGCACTCGCGCGCGGCCTCGCCTACGCTGAGGTTGCCGATATGGTCTGGTGCGAGACCGGGACGCCGGATCTCGAGTTCGCGCGGCGCTTCGCAGAAGGCATCCGCAAGCAGTTCCCCGGCAAGATGCTCGCCTACAACTGCTCGCCTTCCTTCAATTGGAAAAGAAACCTGGACGACGCGACGATCGCGCGCTTCCAGCGCGAGCTCGGCGCCATGGGCTACAAGTTCCAGTTCATCACGCTCGCCGGCTTCCACTCGCTGAACTACGGCATGTTCGAGCTTGCGCACGGTTACGCACGCAACCACATGACCGCGTTCGTCGAGTTGCAGCAGAAGGAGTTCGCGGCCGCTGAGAAGGGATTTACCGCCGTCAAGCACCAGCGCGAGGTCGGGACGAATTACTTCGACGCCGTGACGCAGGTCGTATCGGGCGGCAAGGCCTCGACCACCGCGCTGCACGGCTCGACCGAGGACGAGCAGTTCTTCGACGAGAAGAAGAAAGCCAAGCTGGCAGCGGCTTGAGCGCGATGTGAGCGAGCCCGCCAAGGTCCTGCGGCTGCACGAGGAGCGCGCCACGCGCGCCGCAGAGATCGCGCGGGCGATCCTCGCCGGCTTCGACCGCCACTACCGGCTTTTTCGCCAGGCAGCAGCGCGGGCCAAGGCCTTGTTCGAGCAGGCCGACTGGCCCGCGCTGCGCGAGCTGGCACGCGAGCGGATCACGATGTACGACCGGCGCGTCGAGGAGGGCGTCGACAGCGTCCTCGCGCGCTTTCCGGAGATCGAGACCGACGAGACGCTTTGGCCCTCGATCAAGCTCGCGTATATCCCGCTGCTGCACGAGCACCGGCAGCCCGAGCTCGCAGAGACCTTCTTTAATTCCGTCGCCTGCCAGGTCCTGCACCGGCGCTACTACCGCAACGAGTTCATCTTCTGGCGACCGGCGGTCGCGACCGAGCACCTCGAGGGCGACGAGCCGGCGTATCGCAGCTACTATCCGCGCAAGGGCGGGGCGGGCTTGCGAAGCACGCTGGCCGCGATCGTGCGCGACTTCGCCCTCGCCAACCCCTTCGAGAATCTGCGCCGCGACCTGCACAGCATCATCCGCGCGCTACGCGCGCATTTTCCGCGCCCGGCGCGCGCCCGTCCGAGCCTGCAGATCCAGGTCCTCGGCTCGCTGTTTTTCCGCAACAAGGCCGCCTACATTCTCGGCAAGGCGATGAACGGCAATATCGAGCTGCCGTTCGCCGTGCCGATCCT
>DASYPC010000473.1:0-7828 GCA_036007105.1 Burkholderiales bacterium
GATCGACGACTACGGCACCGGTTACTCTTCGATGCAGCAGCTCACGCGCATCGCATTCACCGAGCTCAAGATCGATCAATCCTTCGTCGCGAACGCCGCCCGGCAGGAATCGGCCCGGGTGATCCTGGAATCGAGCCTCGCCATGGCGAAAAAGCTCAATATCACCGCGGTAGCAGAAGGGGTTGAAACGCAGGCAGACTGGGATTTGCTCCGTCAGCTCGGTTGCGGCCTCGCGCAAGGCTATCTCATCGCCAGGCCGATAGAAGCCTGGGTCTACCTGAATTGGGTCCTGGATTGGAAACAGTCGGGATGACTCCGGCCCACGATTCTGATCGTTTTATACTTGCAGTGAGGGACTGACCAGAGCTTGGTAACCGTCCTTGGCCACCCGCGGAGGGCGGGAAATGATCGAGCACTTCGTTCAGTTCTACGAAAATGACGCGTACCTGGCCAACCAGGTAGCGGGTTTCATCCGCGCCGGCCTCCAGGCCGGAGACGCTGCCATCGTTATCGCCACGAAATCGCGCCGCGATGATCTGCAAAAGCGCTTGAGCGCGGATGTCTCGCGCGCCCCAGAGCAGCGCCCCCGGGTGGAACCGTACGTGCCGCTGGATGCCGCCGAAACGCTGGCGACGTTCATGGTGGACGGATTGCCGGACGAGCGGCGCTTCGCCGATGTCATGGGACGCGTCCTCAAGCGAGCGGCGGCAAGCGGCAACGGACGCCTGCGGGTGTATGGAGAAATGGTGGGCTTGCTGTCGACAAACGGCAAACACGGGGCCGCGATTCGCCTGGAAGAACTCTGGAACGAGCTCGCCAAAGTTCATCCTTTTTCTCTTTTTTGCGCTTATCCGATGCGCGCCTTCGCAGGGGAAGCGGACGGCGATGCGTTCCTGAGGATCTGCAATGTACACTCACGCGTGTGTCCTGCGGAAAGCTACACTCCACCCGCGAACGCCCACGAGCACTACCGCACCATCGCCCTGCTGCAGCAAAAGGCGATCGCGCTCGAAACCGAGGTGGCGCGCCGCAAGGAACTCGAGAAAACCCTGCAACGGACGCGAGGAGGAGTGACCTAGCGCCCTGGCGTGCGCGCTCGCAACCGGCGCTGATCTGATCGTATCCCGGGCGACAAGGAACTGCGAAACTTGAAGTGCTTCCAGCGCCTTGCCATATTCGACGCTGCCGAGGCCGTGACCAGAGTTCGAGCACGAGCCTGAAGCCGCGTTTTGTGCGCCGGACGCTCCGACAGCAGGGTTACTGGTGCACCTGCGCCACCACTTCGTCCAGCTGATGCTGCCACGATCCGAGGGTTAGACCATACCCGCTCTTCAGCTTGCCGTTGTCCAGCAGAGAGTAGCTCGGACGGCGGGCCGCGACCGGATAGTCCTGCGAGGCGATTCCGACAACGCGTACCTGCAAATGGTTGCTCTCCACGATCGCTGCAGCGAAGCGGCACCAGGTTGTTTCGCCCGATGCAGTCATATGAAACAACCCTTCAGGCCCTTTGCGCCCCAACATTTCAGCCGTGGCCAGCGCGATCGCAGCGGCCGAAGTAGGCGCGCCGATCTGATCGTCGACCATGCGGAGCTCACTGCGCTCGCGGGCGAGCCGCAACACGGTGCGCAGAAAGTTGTGCCCGCGCGGCCCGTACACCCAGCTCGTGCGCAGGATCAGATAGCGGCAGCCGCTTTCCTCGATCGCCCGCTCGCCCTCGAGCTTGGTCCTGCCGTAGACGTTCAATGGATGAGCCGGATCGTCCTCGACGTACGGCGTTTTCTTTTCTCCGTCGAACACGTAGTCCGTCGAGTAATGAACCAGAAGCGCGCCGCAGCGGAGCGCTTCCTCCGCGAACACGCCGGGCGCAACTGCGTTGACGGCGCTCGCCAGCGCGGGCTCGGACTCGGCGCGATCCACCGCCGTATAGGCGGCTGCGTTGACGATCACTTCAGGTCGCGCGTCGCGGACGACTCGTTGAATTGCTGCGGGATCCGCCAGATCGAGCCGCGCGCGGTCCAGCGCGATCACCTCGCCGAGCGACGCGAGCGCGCGCTCGAGCTCCCAGCCGACCTGGCCGTTTCGCCCGGTGAGCAGGATCCTCACGCAAACCGCTCGGCCGCCGCGAGCAGCGCACCGCGCCGGTCTTTATCCGCCATCACTGGCTCGCCGCGCAGCGGCCACGGACTCGCCAGCGCCGGATCGTTCCACAGCAGCGTGCGCTCGTGCTCGGGCGCGTAGTAGTCGGTCGTCTTGTACTGCACCTCCGCCGCGTCGGAGACAACGAGGAAGCCGTGTGCAAAACCGGCCGGGATCCACAGGCAGCGCGCAGATTTCGCGTCGAGCGTGGCCGCGACCCACTTGCCGAACGTGGCCGAGCTAGCGCGCAGGTCTACCGCGACGTCCCAGATCTCGCCCACTGTGACCCGTACCAGCTTTCCCTGCGGCTGCCGGATCTGGTAGTGCAGTCCGCGCAGCACGTTCCTTGCCGAACGCGAATGGTTGTCCTGCACGAACTCGACGTCGATCCCGGTCGCCTGGCGGAACGCGCGCCGGTTGTAGCTCTCGAGAAAGAAGCCGCGCTCGTCGGTGAAGAGCCGTGGCTCGACGATCAGCACCTCGGCGATCTCGGTGGGGATGACGCGCATCAGAACAGCCGCTCGGAGATCAGGCTCAGCAGGTATTCGCCGTAGCCGCTTTTGGCGAGCGGTTGCGCGAGCGCTTCCAGCGCCCGCGCGTCGATCCAGCCCTGGCGCCAGGCGATTTCCTCCGGGCAGGCGATCTTCAGCCCCTGCCGGCGCTCGATCGTCTCGATGAAGTGCGAGGCCTCCAGCAGCGACTCGTGCGTGCCGGTATCGAGCCACGCGAACCCGCGGCCCATCGGGATCACGTCGAGCTCGCCCCAGGCCAGGTACTGCCGGTTCACGTCGGTGATCTCGAGCTCGCCGCGCGCCGAGGGCTTGAGCCCGGCCGCGATCTCGAGCACCCGGTTATCGTAGAAATACAGCCCCACGACCGCGTATCGCGACTTGGGATGCTCCGGCTTTTCCTCGATGCTCGTCGCGCGCCCCTGGGCATCGAACTCGACGACGCCATAGCGTTCCGGCTCCTTGACCGGATACGCGAATACGGTCGCGCCCCGCGGACGGGCCACGGCGCGCTTGAGCAGCGTCGTCAGCTCGTGGCCGTGAAACAGATTGTCTCCGAGCACCAATGCGACCGGCTCGGATCCGACGAACTTGCGGCCGACCAGGAACGCCTGTGCAAGGCCACCCGGCGAAGGCTGCACCGCATAGGAAAGATGCATGCCCCAGCGTGCGCCGTCACCCAAAAGCTGTTCGAACCGCGGCGTGTCCTGCGGCGTCGAGATGATGAGAATGTCGCGGATCCCGGCAAGCATCAGCGTCGAAAGCGGGTAGTAGACGAGAGGCTTGTCGTACACCGGCAGCAGCTGCTTCGATACCGCCAGCGTGGCCGGGTACAGGCGCGTGCCCGAGCCGCCGGCGAGGATGATCCCCCTCACGCCGCGCCTCGCTTCGCATAGTTGACATCGACCCACGTGCGGTAGGCGCCGCTCGTCACGTCGGCCACCCATTGCTCGTGCTCGAGGTACCAGCGCACCGTTTTCTGCAATCCGGAATCGAACGTTTCCTGCGGCGTCCATCCGAGCTCGGCGCGCAACTTCGAGCAGTCGATCGCGTAGCGCCGGTCGTGCCCGGGCCGGTCCGCAACGAACGTGATCAGGTCCGCGTAGCGGCCCCTTGCGCGCGGCTTCGCCTCTTCGAGCAAAGCGCTGATCCTGCGCACGACGTCGATATTTCGGACCTCGCAATCGCCGCCGATGTTGTACGTTTCGCCGGGCCTGCCGCGCTCGAGCACCGTTCGCAGCGCGGCGCAGTGATCGAGCACGTAGAGCCAGTCGCGCACGTTCTGCCCGTCGCCGTATACCGGCAGCGATTTCCCCGCGAGCGCATGGTGGATCACCAGCGGAATGAGCTTCTCCGGAAACTGGTACGGCCCGTAGTTGTTCGAGCAGTTGGTGGCGATCACGGGAAGGCCGTAAGTGCGGAAGTACGCGCGCGCGAGGTGATCCGCGCCGGCTTTCGAAGCCGCGTACGGGCTGTTCGGCGCGTACGGTGTGATTTCGGTGAACGCGGCGTCGCCCTCGCCAAGCGAGCCGTAGACCTCATCCGTGGAGACGTGCAGGAAGCGGAATGCCTGCCGCTCGTCGCCGGCGAGGCCCTCGCAGAATGCTCGCGCCTCTTCGAGCAGGCTGAACGTGCCGATGAGATTCGTCTGCACGAATTCGGCCGGGCCGCGAATCGAGCGGTCGACGTGGCTTTCCGCGGCGAAATGCACGATCGCCCGCGGCCGGTGGCGCAGCAGCAGGTCGCGTAGCAGCGCCCGGTCGCAGATGTCCCCTTTGACGAATACGTGGCGGGCGTCTGCGGCAACGGTTTCCAGGTTCCGCAGGTTGCCGGCGTACGTCAGCTTGTCGAGCGTGACGACCGGCTCCCCGGTCGCGGCCAGCGCCGACAGGACGAAATTCGAGCCGATGAATCCGGCGCCTCCGGTAACGAGCAGCATCGCGCTCCGGATTCTAGAGCAGCCCCGACACTGCTTCGATGATCCGGTCCTGCACCGCTTCGCTCAGATGAGGGTGCATCGGCAGGCTGAGCACTTCGCGCGCGAGCCGCTCCGAATTCGGGAACGCGGCGCCGGGAAGGAGCGCGGCGTAGGCCGGCTGCTGATGCAGCGAAAGCGGGTAATGGACCGCGGTCGGAATGCCTTGCGCCTTCAGCCCGGTCTCGAGCACCGAGCGCTTTTCTGTACGCACAGTGTACTGCGCATATACGCTGGTGCGGTCGGTCTTGACGTGGATTCTGCGCAAGCCCTGCGGCAGCAGCGCGTCATAGCGCCTGCCGATCGCAATGCGCCGCGAGACGTCGCGCTCGAAGCACTCGAGCTTGGCGAGCAGCACCGCGCACTGCAGCGCATCCAGCCGCCCGCCGACGCCGACGCGCGTGTGGTGGTAGCGGCCCGCCTGCCCGTGCACCCGGATCTCCCGCATCGCCGTGGCGAGCGCGTCGTCGCCGGTGAAGAGTGCGCCACCGTCGCCGTAGCAGCCGAGCGGCTTCGAAGGAAAGAAGCTCGTACAGCCGATCGACGAGAGGCTGGCACTCTTGCGCCCGCGGTAGTTCGCGCCGAAGCTCTGCGCGGCGTCTTCGATCACCGGCAAGCGATGCCGCGCAGCGATCGAATTGATCTCGTCCATGTCGGCGGGCTGGCCGTAGAGCGAGACGGGCATGATCGCCCGCGTGCGCGGCGTGATCGCCGCCTCGATGCGCGCTGCGTCGATGTTCGCCGTGTCCTCTTCCACGTCGACGAAGACAGGCCTCGCACCGAGCAGCACGATCATCTCCGCGGTGGCGACGAACGTGAACGGCGTGGTCACGATTTCGTCCCCCGGTTTCACGCCGAGCGCCATCAGCGCGATCAGCAGCGCTTCAGTGCCGGAGGCGACCGTCACGCAGTGCCGCGCACCGGTATAGGTTTCGAGCTTCTCCTCGAGCTCGCGGACCTCGGGACCCATGATGTACTGGCCGTGGTCGAGCACGCGCTGAATGCGCGCATCGATGCTCTCCTTGAGCTCGCGGTATTGCGTTTTCAGGTCGACGAAATCCATCGAAGCAGCCCTTCCTTAACGGTTCTCGAGCAGTTCCGACGCGGCCGCCCACACGCGCCCGACGTCCAGCGTGACCAGGCAGTCGCTCACTTTGCCGCCGCCGCACCCGTCCAGGCCGCAAGGCCGGCAGGTGTATTCGTCTCTCGCGACGACGCGGTGCCTGCCCGAGCGCGGCACGCCCCAGGGTCCCCAAAGGTCAGCGCCGGAGGGTCCGAAGATCGCCACCGCGGGAGTACCGACTGCCGCGGCGATATGCATTGGCGCGGAATCGACGCCGATGAAGAGCCGCGCGCGCGCCGTGAGCGCTGCGAGCTCCTTGAGGGAGAGCTGGCCGGCGAGGTTCGCCGCCACGGGCTGCGCGACGCGGCCCAGAATCTCTTCGATCATCTGCGCTTCGACCGGGTCGGGCGCCGCCGTGAGCACGACGCGACAGCCTTCGCCATGCAGTCTGTCGATGAGCGCAGCCATCTTGTCCGCAGGCCAGCACTTGAATCGCCAGCGCGAAGAAGGATGGATCTGCACGAACGATTCACCGGCTAGCCCATGCTCGGCAAGCAACTGCGCGACGCGCTCCTCCGCCGCCGCCCCGGCGACCAGGGTCAACGTGCGCTCTTCGACACCCGGGTAGATACCGATGCGACGCAGCGCGTCGAGGTTCGCTTCGACCACGTGCCGGCCGCTCGCGAGCGGCGCGGAAACGAGATGCGTGAAGCTGCGCTTCCACAGGCGGCCACGTCCGGCAACGCGCGGCGCAACCGCCCAGCGCGCACCGAGCGCACGCGCGAGCCAGGCTCCGCGCCAGTGCTCGGTGAGATGGACGACGAGGTTGTAGCGCTGCGCGCGCAGCTGCGAAAGAAGCTTCCATTCCGCCCGCCCCTGCGCGAACGGTCCCAACGTCTTCCACGCCCGATCGATGCAGAACACCTCGCGGATCGACGGGTGCCCGGTCAGCATCGGCGCGGTATCCGCGTATACCAGCGCGTCGACCTCGACGTGCGGTGCCTTGCTCTTCAGCACCGAAAATACCGGCGAAGACAGGAGCACGTCGCCCTGATGGCGCAGCTTCACCACCAGCGCGCGGCGCACTGCTTCTAGCGGGACAGCATCCTCGACCACGGGGAAGGACGATAGCACGGGGTCACGGGAGCACTCCGCGGGCGCCAAGCCAGGAAATCATCGCCGCGACTCGCGCGCGGAACGCTTCGCTGGAGAATCGCGCCAGGTGAGCGGGAGCGCGCGCTTCGTCGATGCGAAACGGCGCCGCGTCGAGCCGGGCAAGCAAACGCTCAAAGCCGGCGCCACGGTCCGCTCGCGGGTCCGAATACAGCAGACCCGTGACCTCGGGCGCGACGGTCTCGGTGAACGGCGGCGCATCGACCGCGAGCACAGGACAGCCGCAGGCCTGCGCTTCGAGCACGTTGAGGCCGAGCGCCTCCTTCTCGGGAAGCCCGGTCAGCAGGTAGTCGATGCTGCGATAGACAGCGCCGACCTGCGTCTGCATCCCCCAGAACCGGACTCGCTCGCGCAACGGGGCGAGCGCGCGGCGCAAATCTCGCACCGACGCGTAGCCTCCGGCACCGAAGATTTCGAGCCGGAACTGTGGATGCCGCGCAAGCACCGGTGCGAGATGACCAAAGAGCAGCGGAAACTGCTTGATCGGCGTCAGCCGCGACACGATTCCGAGCGCGACGCCCGGCAGTCGTGCGAACGCGGGGCGCGCCCGGTGCTGCTCGTACAGCCAGTAAGCGAGGCCGAACACGCGGTCGCGCACTTTGCGCGTGTCCCAGTCGTAGGGGCTCGCGGCGCGCAACGCCGCGCCGGCTTCGCCCCTGCCTTCGAGCGTCGCGACTCCATAGAGCGGCTCGGGATAGATGCCGGGCATCGCTGCGGCCTGCAGGCTCGCGGCCACGTGCCGCGAGACGGCAAACAACACCTGGTACGGCCTCAGCGCATGCGGATTGCGCCCGTAGAGCGGCATATGCACGAAGGCCGTCAGGCTATGGCCCGCTTTCCTCAGCGGCGCGACCGCGTGCTCCGGCCCTGGCGTGTGGAACGCAAGCCAGCAGGGGCGAGACGGCACGTGCTGCTGGATCTGCTCGATCTCCTCCACCCGGATCACTTTCGCTGCGGCCGGGAGATGCGCCT
>DASYPC010000474.1:0-6287 GCA_036007105.1 Burkholderiales bacterium
CCACGCAGATGAAGCGATAGCGCTCGTGGAAGAAGCGCAGCTTCTCGGGTTGACCGGTCAACAGCGCAGTCAGCAGCTCGTAGCTGCGGTAGATCGCCTTCTGCCCGATAGGATGCTGCAGCACCTGTTCCGCCACCGCGACAGCAGCTTTCTGCGCCTCATCGGGCTTGGCAGGGATTAGCTCCTCGCTCAACTGGTCATGCCAGGAGGCTTCGAAGCCTTTCTCCTCGATCTGGCGGTGCAGGAAATCGATGAACACCGGGGAAACCGGGAATTCCTTGTCGGTTAACTTGATTTCGACGCCCATGAGAGCTTCTCCCTCGTTCGATGCCAGGGCTGGACTTTACGTTACGGACGTCAAGAGTCCGGATCCCTCAAGCTGAACACTACCGGAATATCCACGCTGAATTCCTTGCCGCGCAGCGCCGGCGGAATGAGGGCCATTGCCTTCGCGCGCTCGATCATCTCCAACGCCTGCCGATCGAGCAGCGGATGTCCGGCGCTGCTGCGAACGCTCAGAGCGGAAATCGCGCCGGTCATATCGATCACGATGCGTATTTCGACCTTGCCTTGCCAGTTATTGTCCAGCGCGACGCGCGGATATCGCTTGAAGTGTCTCGCCGCGCTGATCAGGGCAAGCCGATACTGGGCCAGCGTGCCCGCGTCCGGTGTCTCAGCCGCACGCTGTGGCGCCTGTGTCGCAGCCTGCGGCAAAGCGCTCGGGATGACCGGCGCAAGAGCTCTGGGTTCAGTCGTGTCTTTCGCCGTGGCCTCGGACTCAGCGATCGACGGTTGCGCAGGCGCGACGGGCGCGTCCTCCGGAGTCGGACGCAGCTGTGGCTGCCGCTTCAGCGCGGACAGCGCCGCGATGGGCCTCGTCGATGGGGGAACCAACGCGGGGGGTGCCGCCGGCACTGTTGGACCTGCAACCGGCGCCGGCGGGGTCAACCGCGCGAGGATCGGGTCGCTTGCGTCGGCGCGACGTTGTTGCGCTTCCCGCAGCGTGGGCAGAACGAAAAGCAGCGCAGCGTGCAGCCCGAGCGAAAGGACGACGGCAATCGCGATTGCACGGTTGCCGCGCTCGAAAGGGTGAGCCGCGAGCGCCGGCATCGGGCTATCGCGTCCTTGTTACGCCTTGCCGCCTTGCAACGCGCGCCAGATTCGCTCGGGCGTGAGCGGCATTTCAAGATGTGAAACACCGTGCCCGGCGAGCGCATCAAGGACGGCGTGGACCGCTGCGGGCACTGCGCCGATGGTGCCGATCTCACCGCAGCCCTTGACCCCGAGAAGGTTGGTCTTGCACGGCACGGTCTCGTTGAAACCGCTGCTCATCGGCGGCATTTGATCGGCGCGAGGCACGCAGTAATCCATCAGCGATCCGGTAAGCAGCTGGCCGCTCGCCGGGTCGTAGACCGCATGCTCGAAGAGCGCCTGGCCGAGGCCCTGCGCAATCCCGCCATGCACCTGGCCCTCGACGATCATGTGATTGATGATGCGCCCGATGTCGTCGACGCTCGTGATCGACGCGACCTCGATCTCGCCGGTCTGCGGATCGACCTCGATCTCGCAGACCTGCGCACCGTTCGGCCACGAAGGCGTCGAGGGCGTCTCGGTGGCGGACACGCGGATCCTGCGCTCCGGCGCACTCGCCGCAATCTCGGCGAGCGTGAGCGAGCGATCGGTGCCGGCAATCGCGAATCGCCCGTCGCGGTACTCGATGTCGGCCGCCGAACTCTCGAGCGCATCCGCGGCCAGCTCCTTGCCGCGCAGGATCGCGCGCCGGCCGGCTGCGACCGCGGCGGAGCCGCCGACGAACGCCGAACGCGAGCCGACGCTGCCTACGCCCGTGGCGGCGTCGGTATCGCCCTGGATCACGCGCACCGACTGCGCCGGGATCTGCAGTACCTCCATGATGAGTTGCGTATACATCGTCTCCAGCCCCTGCCCCATGGCCTGCGTACCCGTGTAAACGCTTACCGTGCCGTCGGCGTCGACCTGGACATCCACGGTCTCGGTCCGGATCGGCGCACCGGTCCATTCCAGGTAGCAGGCGAGGCCGCGACCGCGCAGCCGGCCCCTGCGCTTAGCTTCTTCGCGGCGGGCGTCGAACCCCTTCCAGTCGGCCGCGGCGAGCGCCTGGTCCAGCACGCGGGCGAACTCGCCCGCGTCGTACCAGTCGTCGACATGCGTGCGATAGGGAAACTGCTCCGGCCGGATGAAATTGCGGCGCCGGATCTCGGCGCTGTCGAGCTTCATCTCGCGCGCCGCCTGCTCGATCAGCCGCTCCATCAGGTAGTTCGCCTCGGGACGCCCGGCGCCGCGGTAGGCCCCGGTCGCCATCGTGTTCGTCAGCATCCCGTACACGCAGTAGTCCACTGCGGGCACGTGATACACGGTCGTCTGCACCTTGGGCGCGAGCAGCATCGGGATGATCGCGGTCGAGCCGACGGGCGTCGCGCCGAAATTCGCGTACATGGAGAGCCGCAAGGCGAGAATGCGCCCTTCGCGATCGAGCGCGAGCTCGGCGTCGTAATGCTGGTCGCGCCCCATGTGGGCGGCAAGAAAGTCTTCACTGCGGTCGGCGCGCCACTTCACCGGCCGGCCGAGCTTGCGCGCGGCATGGCAGACGAGGGCGTCCTCGTTGGCGACCCCCGTCTTCATGCCGAAGCCACCGCCGATGTCCCCGACGATGAGGCGGTAGTCCGCCGGCTTGCCGCCGAGCGCTGCAGCGAGGCCGTCGCGCGCGCCGGTCGGTGTCTGGTTCTGCGTATAGAGCGTGAAGCGGTCGTTCTCATGCACCGCGATCGAGCAGCGGGGCTCGAGTGCCATCGCGATCAATCGCTGGTTGTGAAGCGAAAGCCGCGTGACATGCGCTGCACGCAAGAACGCTTCTTCGACCGCCTGCACGTTGCCGATGCGCGCCTGCGCGGACACGTTGCCCGGCGCCTGCGCCCAGATCTGCGGCGCCTCCGTCCTCGCCGCCTCCCGCGCGTCCGTCACGCACGGCAGGTCCTCGTATTCGACGAGTGCGAGCTCGGCAGCATCCTGCGCGTGCTCGCGCGTCTCCGCGATGATTGCGGCGACCGGCTGGCCGACGTAGAACACCTTGCCCTCCGCGAGCAGCGTGCGCAGCGGCGCCGCCATCGGCGAGCCGTCGGCACGTTTGAAGATCGGCGGAAACGGCAGATGGCGGACGCCGTCCCGTTTCAGATCCTCGACGGTCCAGGCGGCGAGCACGCCCGGCGCTGCGCGCACGGGCGCAAGGTCGAGCGACACAATCGTCGCATGCGCATGTGGGGAGCGCAGCAACACGAGCCAGGCCTGGTTCGGGAAAACGCGGTCGTCGCTGTAGAGGCCCTTGCCGGCGAGCAGCCGCTCGTCTTCGACGCGCTTTTGCGAGCGCGACGCGCCGAAGCGCGCGGAATCGGGATCGAACTGGGTTTCGGGTGCGGTCATCGTGAAGCCGCGCGCTGTCGTCAGGGCGCGCGGCAGGCTAGGATTATGAATGAAACGGCGGGAAGCCTGAATCATGATAGCAATCCTCAGGGAGGACGCGCGCGACACGCCGGTGCACGGCGAGTATGAAGTGGTCGTGCTCGGCGGAGGCCCGGCCGGCATTGCGGCGGCCGCTGCTGCAGCGCGCGCCGGACGCTCGACCGTCCTCATCGAGCGCTACGGTTTCCTCGGCGGCGCCGGAACGGCAGCCGGCTTGAGCAACTTTTGCGGCCTGCACGCGAACGTTCGCGGCGAGCACCGCCAGGTCGTACGCGGCATCGCCTGCGAAATCCAGGACCGGCTGCAAACGCTCTCGGGGTTGAGCGAGCCGCACCTGATCTTCGGCAACCGCATCCAGGCGCAGGCCTATGACATCTCTGCGTACAAGATCGCGGCCGACGAGCTGCTCGCAGCGGCGGGTGTCAAGACGCTCTTTCATGCGCTCGGCGCCGGCGTCGCGATGGATTCGGAGCGCAGAATCGCCGCGCTGCTGTTCGAGAGCAAGTCCGGCAGGCGGGCCCTTCGCGGCGACCTCTTCGTCGACGCCTCGGGGGACGGCGACCTCGCGGCATGGGCCGGCGTGCCGTACGAAGTGGGCGACGGCAAGGGCAACATGCTCTACCCGTCGACGATGTTTCGCATCAATGGGGTCGATCCGGAAAAGGCCGGGCGCGCGTGGGAATCGATCGCGAGCCGGATGGAGGCAGCCGAACGCGCGGGACAGCGCTTCCCGCGCAAGGGGATCATCGTCCGGCCGCAGAAGAACCCGATCGAGTGGCGAGCGAATGTCACGCAGGTGCGCAACCCCGATGGCACCGCGGTCAGCGGCGTCGACCTGGAACAGATGAGCTACGGCGAAGTGGAGGGGCGCAGGCAGTGCAAGGAGGTGTTCGAATTCATCCGCGCTTCGGCGCCCGGCTTCGAGCGCTCCTACATCGTCGAGATCGCGCCGCAGCTCGGGATCCGGGAGACGCGCCGCATCGCCGGCGAATACGCGCTGAGCGAGCGAGACATCCTGGGCTGCGCGGATTTCAGCGACACGATCGGCGTGCAGGGCTGGCCGGTCGAGCAACACACCGAAGGAAGAGTCGACTGGCGCTGGCAGGAGACGGGCTCGCGCGGCTACAACCAATTGCCGTACCGCATGATCGTGCCCAAGGGAGTGGACAATCTCCTCGTCGCGGGGCGCTGCGCGTCGATGACGCACGACGGGCAGTCGTCGGCGCGCGTATCGGGTCCCTGCTTCGTGATGGGACAGGCGGCCGGCGTCGCCGCAGACCTTGCACTGGCCGCGGGCTGCGCGACCCGGATGGTCGACGTCGAAGCGTTGCAACGAAGACTCGCAGCGGACGGCGTCAACGTCCGCGGACACTGAGGAAGGGAAGACAAATGGCACTCAAACGCCCGAAAGGCGCCGCCGGCACGTTCGTCGTGCTCGAGCACACGTCGAAAATCCTCAAAGGCAACCCGCTGCGCGACCCGCACGTGCGCAAGCTCGGCGTGTGGCTGCCGCCGCAGTATGACGGCGGGTTCAACGGCCGCGGCAAGCGCTTCCCGGTGTTGTTCGACCTCGTCGGCTTCACCGGATCCGGGCTCGCGCACGCGAACTGGAAGCCGTTCGGCGACAACGTTCCCGAGCGCGCCGCACGGTTGATCCACGCGCAAAAGATGGGGCCGGTGATCCTCGTCTTTCCGGATTGCTTCACTGCGCTCGGCGGCAACCAGTACGTCAACTCGTCGGCGCTGGGCAACTACGCCGACTACCTGACGCGGGAGCTGGTCCCGTACATCGATCGCGAGTTCCGCACGCTTGCGAGCCGAGAGCATCGCGGCTGCTTCGGCAAGTCCTCGGGCGGCTACGGCTCGATGGTGCACGGCATGAAGTACGCCAGCACCTGGGGCGCGATCGCCAACCATTCCGGCGACGCCTATTTCGATTTCGTCTACTGGCACGACTGGCCGAACACGCTGAACACGCTCGCCAAGTATCGTCCCCGCAAGCGCAGGCCCGGCGCCGTCGACATGCGGCGCGAGGCGCGCTACCAGGGATCCGCGGCTGGATACGACGACGGCAGGATCAAGCGCTTCCTCGCCGACGTCTGGAAGAAGGAAAAGCTCTCGATGGCGGAAGGCCATTGCATCATGAACCTCTGCATGGCGGCGACCTACGACCCGGACCCCAGGGCGCCGCTCGGGTTTCGTGTGCCGTTCAACCTCGAGACCGGCGAAACGCTGCCCGAGCGATGGAGGCAGTGGCGCAGGCACGACCCGATCAACCTCGTGCAAAGGTACCGCGCCAACCTGAAGACGCTGCGCGGCCTCTACATCGATTGCGGCTGGCGTGATCAGTTCCACATCCATTACGGCAGCCGCATCCTGTCGCAGCGGCTCGCTGCGGCAGGGATCCGCCACACCTACCAGGAGTTCGACGACGATCACTCGGACGTCGATTACCGGATGGATATCAGTCTGCCGTTCCTTTACCGGGCGCTGAAGCCGTGACACCTACGCCGGACAATATTCAGGTCCGGCGCGCAACCGCGCGCGACACAGAAGCGCTGATCCGGTTCAACGCGGCGATGGCGCTCGAGACCGAGCGCAAGGTGCTATTGCCCGGCGTCATCGGCCCGGGCGTACACCATCTGCTCGGCCATCCGGCGGCAGGCTTCTATCTCATTGCCGAGTCGGGCGGCCAGGTCGCCGGGTCGCTGATGGTCACCAACGAATGGAGCGATTGGCGAAACGGCAACTTCTGGTGGGTGCAGAGCGTCTACGTGCGCCCCGAATTCCGC
>DASYPC010000475.1:0-8564 GCA_036007105.1 Burkholderiales bacterium
CCTCCTTGGCGAGCGCGATTTCTCTTTCGGCTGCAATGTCGATCTTTTCCGGTTGCGACTTCGGGTAGGGCGCCAGCATCACCGTCTCGCCCTTCTTGCCCGCGAGCGGGGCCACGTCCTGCCACAGCTCTTCGGTAATGAAGGGGATGAGCGGGTGCGCAAGACGGAGGATTGCTTCAAGAACCCGGACCAATGTTCTGCGGGTTCCCCTTTGAGTGTTTTCGTCCGGCGATTTAAGTTGTTCCTTCGCAACTTCCAAATACCAATCGCAATACTCGTCCCAGACGAAGCGGTAGACGGCGCCCGCCACGTTGTCGAACCGGTACTCGGAGAAACCCGTCGCTACTTCTGCCTCGGTTCGTTGCAGGGTGCTGATGATCCACTTGTCCCAGGTGGAGAGCTCGACCGGCTTCGATTCGTCCGTGCCGCAGTCCTTGCCCTCCGTGTTCATGAGCACGAAGCGCGTCGCGTTCCAGAGCTTGTTGCAGAAGTTGCGGTAGCCCTCGCAGCGGTTCAGATCGAAGTTGAGCGTGATCGAGAAGCTCGCGAGCGAGGCGAAGGTGAAGCGCAGCGCGTCGGCGCCGAAGGCTGGAATGCCCTTGGGGAAATGGCTCCTGATATAGCTGTCGACTTTGCTTCGATGCTCTTCCTTGAGCAGTCCGGACTTGGATTTCTCGAGCAAATCATTGAAAGCAATTCCGTCAATCAGGTCGAGCGGATCGAGCGTGTTGCCCTTCGACTTCGACATTTTCTTGCCTTCGGCGTCGCGCACGATGGCGTTGATGTAGACGTGGTGGAACGGCACTTTGTCGGTGAAGTGCAGCGTCATCATGATCATCCGCGCGACCCAGAAGAAGATGATGTCGAAGCCGGTGACGAGCACGGAGGAGGGGAGGAACAGTTCCTGGTCCTTGGTCTTCTCCGGCCAGCCGAGCGAGCTGAACGGCACGAGCGCCGAGGAGAACCAGGTGTCGAGCACGTCCGGATCGCGCCGCAGCGAAGCAGTGACACCGTATTTCGAGCGGACCTCCTCCTCGGACCTGCCGACGTAGATCTTGCCGTCCGCGTCGTACCAGGCCGGGATCTGGTGGCCCCACCAGAGCTGGCGCGAGATGCACCAGTCCTGGATGTGCTCAAGCCACTGGTTGTAGGTGCTCGTCCAGTGCTCGGGATAGAAGCGCACCGCGCCGCTCGCCACCGCTTCGAGCCCGCGCTTCGCGAGGCTGTCCATCTTCACGAACCACTGGTCGGTCAGCATCGGCTCGACGATCTCGCCGGTACGCCCGGAGCGCGGCATGCGCAGCTTGTAGGGCTTTTCGGAGACGAGCAGGTGCTGCGTCTTCAGGTCGGCGAGCACTTTCTTGCGCGCCTCGAACCGATCGAGCCCGTCGTAGCTCGTTCCCTTGATCTTCGCGTCCAGCGTCAGGATCTCGATCGCTGGAAGGCGATGACGCTGCGCCATCGCCCAGTCGTTGAAATCGTGCGCCGGGGTGATCTTCACGCAGCCGGTGCCGAACGCAGGGTCGACCGCGTCATCGGCGATGACCGGGATCGAGCGGCCGGTCAGCGGCAGGTTCACGTTCTTACCGATCCACGACGCGTAGCGCCCGTCTCTCGGATTGACCGCCACCGCGACGTCACCGAGCATCGTCTCCGGCCGCGTGGTGGCGACGACGACGGACCCGCTACCGTCCTCGAACGGATAGCGGATTTCCCAGAGCGTGCCGTCTTCCTCCTCGCTGTCGACCTCGAGGTCCGAGACCGCGGTGCCGAGCACCGGGTCCCAGTTGACGAGGCGCTTGCCGCGGTAGATGAGGCCTTCGTCGTAGAGCCGCACGAACACTTCGACGACCGCGCGCGACATCCGCGCGTCCATCGTGAAGTAGCCCGCGTTCTGGCCCTCGGTATCGGCATAGCCCCAGTTGCCCGAGGCGCCCAGGCGTCGCATCTGGCGGGTAATGGTCGAGCCCGACTGCTGCTTCCACTGCCAGACGCGCTCGACGAACTTTTCGCGCCCGAGGTCGTGGCGCGTCTTGCTTTCCTGCTCGAGCTGGCGCTCGACCACGATCTGCGTCGCGATTCCCGCATGATCGGTGCCGATGACCCAGTTCGCGTTGTCGCCGCGCATGCGGTGGTAGCGGATCAGGGCGTCCATCAGGGTCTGCTGGAATGCGTGCCCCATGTGCAGCGTGCCGGTGACGTTCGGCGGCGGCAGCTGGATGCAGTACGCGGGCCTGTCGCTCGAAGGATCCGCGGCGAACCAGCCCGCCGACTCCCAGCGCGCGTACCACTTGCCCTCGACCGCGCGCGGATCGAAGCTCTTGTCGAGCGGCATGCTAGGTGCCGGAGGGGGGCCGGCCGGCGCCGACCAGCGCGTGCAGCACCGCCTGGCGCACCGCGCGCCGCACGATATCGTGGATCTCGGGCGTGATCTGGCGCAGGACCTCGCGCTCGATCTCGTCGGCAAGCGCGCGTGCGCCGGCTTCGAGCATGTCGGGAGGTTCCTTGCCGTCCACCACCTCGGTGAGTACCGGGACTTCCTCCTGCAGCCGGCGCGCTTCCTCTTCGCGCTGCTTCGCCAGCTCGCCGACGAGGCCGATCAGGGGGCCGCGCTCGGGCGCTTCGCTCATGCGGAGACGCCCGCGGCGAGGTCGTGATTGCGGATCGCATAGCCGCGCTCGCGGTACCAGGCGTAGCGCGTGCGCCCGGCTTTGCGCTCGTCCTCGTCCTGCGACACGATCTCGAGCAGCCGCGTGTAGCGAGCGAAGAATTCCGGGCACGCCGCCGAGAGGTTCATCAGCACCTCGCAATCCGGCGCGCTTTCCGCGTCCGAGGCAATCAGCACCGGGGTGTCCGCCGCGAGCCCGTCGCCCGCGAAGCAATGCGGCACGAAGGAGACCGCGGGCCAGGCCCAGAGCATCTGGTCGATCTTGCGAGCCACGTCGGCATCGGGCGCATAGATCAGCATGCGTTTCTTCTGCGCGAGCGCCTTGCCGGCCAGGCGGCAGGCGACCTCGAAGCGGTCCGGGGCGTTGAAATAGAAATCGATCGAGGTCATCCGCCGCGCACCGCCGCAGCAATCCTACGCCCGTGCGCCCTTCGCGTCCGCGTACTGCAGGGCAAAGCGCACCAGCAGCGGCACCGGCCGGCCGGTCGAGCCCTTGTCGCGGCCGCTCTTCCACGCAGTGCCCGCGATATCCAGGTGCGCCCAGCGCTGCTTCTTGGTGAAGCGCGAAAGGAAGCACGCCGCAGTCACGCTGCCGGCGGGGCGGCCGCCGATGTTCGCCATGTCGGCGAAGTTCGAGCGCAGCTGCTCCTGGTATTCGTCGAACAGCGGCATCTGCCACACCCGGTCCCAGGCGTCGTCGGCCGCGTCGAGGATCCGGTCGGCGAGCTTCTGGTCGTTGGCAAAGAGGCCGCTCGCGACATGCCCCAGCGCGATCACGCAGGCGCCGGTGAGCGTGGCGATGTCGACGACGGCCTCGGGATCGAAGCGCTTCGCGTAGGCGAGGGCGTCGCACAGGATCAGGCGCCCTTCGGCATCGGTGTTGAGGATCTCGATGGTCTGGCCGTCCAGCGCCTTGACGATGTCGCCGGGCTTGGTCGCGAGGCCGCCCGGCATGTTCTCGCACGCCGGCACGAGCCCGATCACGTTGACGCGCGCCTTCATCCCGGCGAGCGCGCGGATCGCGCCGAGCACGCTGCCCGCGCCGGACATGTCGTACTTCATCTCGTCCATCTCGGGCGCCGGCTTGAGCGAGATCCCGCCAGTGTCGAACGTGATTCCCTTGCCGACGAGGACGATGGGCTTTGCCTTCTTCGCTCCGCCGTTGTGTCGCAGCACGATGAACTTGGGCGCAGCGCGCGAGCCGCGCGTCACCGAGAGCAGCGACCCCATTCCGAGGCGCTCCATGTCCTTCCGCTCGAGCACTTCGATGCCGAGCTTGTAGTCCCTGGCGATTTTCTGCGCGACCTCGGCGAGATGCGCCGGCGTGCAGTGATTCGACGGCAGATTGCCGAGCGTGCGCGCGAGATCGACGCCGTCGGCGGTGGCGAGCGCCTCCTTCAGGGCGCTTTGCGCCTGCGCGCCGGCCCGCTGGGCGCCTGCAAAGAGCGCGACGTGCGCGAGCGCGGGCGCCGGGGGCGTCTTCGCGCTCTTCAGCTGGTCGAACCGATACAACGCATCGCGCACGCCGAGCACCGCGTGGCGCACGTTCCAGGCGGGCGCGCGCCGCCCGACCTTGATCTCGCAAAGCCCGAGCAGCGCATGCTTGGCGCCGATCTCCTTCAATACGTTGGTCGCGGCTCGCACCGCGTCGCGATAAGCGGCTTCGCCGAATTTGTCCTTCTCGCCCAGGCCGACGAGCAGCACCCGCTCGGCCTTGACGCCATCGACTGCACGCAGCAGCAGCGTCGAGCCGGTCCGGCCGGAAAGGTCGCCTTGCGCGAGCACGCGCTGCAGCGCGCCGCGCGCTGCGCGGTCGGTGAGTTGCGCCGCGCGGGTCAGGTCGTGAGCCGCGCCCGCGGCGCCCTTGTACACGCCGAGCACCAGGCAGCCCGTCTGCGCGGAGTCGGGTGCGCCGCTTCTTATGCTAAATTCCACCGCGATCTCCGTACATTTCGGGGGCGCAAGTATCGCATGATCTTCCACCGCTCGCTGCTCCGGGAATTCGCCAATCTTGCGGCCGCGGTGTTCCTGACGCTCTTGCTGATCGCGGTCACGACGCGGCTCATCCGGCTGCTCGGCCAGGCTGCGGGCGGCAAGCTGCCGAGCGACGCGGTGATCGCGTTCCTCGGCTTTTTCTCGCTGCACATCCTGCCGGTCGTGCTTTCGCTCACGCTCTTCATTACGGTCCTGCTCACTCTGTCGCGCATGTGGCGCGACTCGGAGATGGTGATCTGGTTCAATTCCGGGCTCGCGCTCACGGCGTGGATGCGCCCGGTGCTGCTGTTCGGCGGGCCGCTCGTCGTGCTGATCGCGCTGCTGACGTTCGGGCTCTCGCCCTGGGTGGTGCAGATGAGCGAGCAATACCGCAGCCGCATCGATGCGCGCGACGACCTCGCGCGCCTGGAGCCCGGTGCGTTCGGCGAATCGAGGACCAAGGAGAAGGTGTTCTTCGCCGAGTCGATCGCCGGCGACAAGAGCATGGTGCAAAACGTATTCGTCAATTCCTCGCAGCATGGCCGCACCGGGGTGATGACGAGCGAGAAGGGGCTGACGGAGGTCGCGCCGAACGGCGACCGGTTCCTTACGCTGCTCGCCGGCCGGCGATACGAGGGCACGCCGGGCGAGTCCGACTTCCGCGTCATGGAGTTCGCGCGCTACATGGTGCGCGTCGAGGCAAGGGAGGGGAGCGAGCCGGTCGCCACGCACAAGAGCATGTCGACCGCCGCTCTGCTCGAGAACCCGACCGCCCAGAACCGCGGCGAGCTGCTGTGGCGAATCGGCATGCCGCTGTCGGCGCTGATCCTCGCTTTGCTCGCGATCCCGCTCAGCTACGTCAACCCGCGCGCCGGGCGGTCCTACAACCTGGTGTTCGCGTTGCTGATCTATATGACGTATTCCAACCTGCTGTCGGTGAGCCAGGCGCAGGTAACGCAGGGGAGGCTCACGTTCGCGCTCGGCTGGTGGCCGATCCATGCCGCGATGGCCGCCATCGCGATCCTGATGTTCTCGCGCCAGCTCGGGCTGCTGCGGCTCAAAGGGCGGCGGTGAGAATTCCCACCCTGCAGGGCTACCTGTCGCGCCAGATCTGGGGCGCGGTCACGTTCGTGCTGGTGGGCTTTCTCGCGCTGTTCGCTTTCTTCGACCTGATCGCCGAGTTGCGCGACCTCGGCACCGGCAACTACGGCCTGCGGCAGATCGTCACGGTGGTTGCGCTCGGCCTTCCCGCGCACGCGTATGAGCTGATGCCGGTCGCAGTGCTGATCGGGACGCTGTACGTGCTCGCACACCTGTCGAGCAACTCCGAGTACACCGTGATGCGCACCGCGGGCCTTTCGCCGGCCCGCGCCGGCCTCGTGTTGATAAGGACGGGGATTCCGTTCGTCCTCGCGACCTTCGTGATCGGGGAGTGGCTTTCGCCGTACGCGGATGCCGCGGCGCAGACGGTGCGCATGCGCGCGCTGAATTCGCTGATCCAGGGCGGGCAGGACCTGAGTTCGGGACTGTGGTTCCGGGATGAGCGCTCCTTCATCAACGTGCGCGAGGCGCGCGAGGCGAACCTGCTCAGCGACGTGCGCATCTATCAGTTCGATGCCGACTACCGCCTGCGTCTGCTGACGCTCGCCAAGAGCGCCGAATACGCAGGCGGCGGCGCGTGGCGCCTGCGCCGCGTCGCGCGCACGGAGTTCACCGCGAACGGACCGCGCACCGAGCGCCACGAAGAGCTGGAATGGCGCTCGGCGGTGAGCCCCGAGATGCTCAACGTGCTGATCGTGGTCCCGGAGCGAATGTCGGCGTGGAAGCTCTACCGCTACACGCAGCATCTCGCGGCGAACCGGCAGAAGACCGAGCGCTACGAGATCGCGATGTGGAAGAAGATCTTCTACCCGGCGGCGACACTGGTGATGATGGCGATCGCACTGCCGTTCGCCTATATGCACGCGCGCTTCGGCATGGTCGGAGTCAAGGTGTTCCTCGGGATCCTGCTCGGGATCTTCTTCCACATGCTGAACAGCCTGTTCTCCCACATCGGGCTCTTGCAGAACTGGCCGCCGATCGCCGCCGCGGTCGTGCCGAGCGCTACGTTCATGCTCGCGGCGATGGTGATGATGTGGTCGGTCGACCGGCGGTAGCGGTCGACTGCTCCAAGTATCCGCCGTCCATTCTGGCTTCACCGAACCCTAGTCGTAATCACGCCTTGTGATTTGCGGACTTTTGGCGTAGTTTGCCCGCGTAACTGCGGGCCGACCAAGACGTTTTGGACTGGTTCAAGGAGCAGCGTCCGGGTTATCAAGACGCGTATCAATACGGTGCTTCGCGCGTTCCGTGACGCATCGGCACCCTAGGGGGAAGCACGATGCCAAACCACACGTACAGGTTAACGGTCAGCCGCCGCAGCGAGAGCCCGTTCCGCCCCGGCTTCCGCAGCTATTTCGTGGACCGTGACCTCGGGGTGCGCGAAGCTACGGGCGGCGCCTTCATGGCGGAGGTGCACCGCGCAGCAGGAGCCTGCCCCGAGGCTGGCACCGGAACCCATCTGCACAAGCTGCAGTTCCAATTCAACTACCTGCTCAAGGGTTGGTGCCGCATGGAATTCGAAGGGGAAGGCGTCTTCCGGTTCGAAGCTGGCGACACCTGGCTGCAGCCGCCGGAAATCCGGCACAACTTCCTCGAATGTTCCCCCGACTGCGAGATCCTCGAAATCTGCTCTCCCGGGAATTTCCAGACGGTGGACGCCTGAGCGGTAGGAGTTGTGAATGACTGCCGTGACACGTGCACTTCGGCTGCCGGCCGCTCGCGTGCCGGATCTGCCTGGAGCGGCATACCTGCTTGCATTGCTTGTCGTCTGCTTCGCGGCATCGAGTCCCCAGTTCGTGTCGGTTCGCAACCTGAGCAACGTTGCGCTGCAGGCAGCCGCGCTGATCATCATCTCGCTCGGCATGACACTCGTGATCCTCACCGAAGGCATCGATCTCAGCCTCGGCGCGGTGCTTGGCTTGTGCGGCGTCGTCATGAGCATGCTGCTCGTGTCGGGTGGTGTGTCCATCCCGGTCGCGGCAGCGGCGGCGCTCCTCGTCGGCGTGACGGCCGGCACATGCAACGGGGCGCTGATCGCGTATGGCGGGATGCCGCCCTTCATCGTCACGCTCGGCGTCTATGGCATCGCGCAGAGTCTTGCCATGGTGCTCACCGCGGGTAATTCGGTCACCGGGCTGCCTCCCGCGGTGCGCTGGTTCAACGAAGGCAACTGGTTGGGGGTGCCGGCGCCGATCCTCGCCATGCTTGCTGTCTTCGCGGTCACCTGGGTACTGCTTTACCGCACCCGCTTTGGCCGGTACGTGTTCGCGCTCGGCGGCAACCGGCGGGCGCTGGAGCTCACCGGCGTGCCGGCGCGCGCGTGGCTCGTGGCGGTCTATGCCTATGCCGGGTTGCTTGCCGCGTTGGCGTCTTTCATCATGACGGCGCGCATGAATGCCGCGCACCCGACGATCGCGATCGGTCTCGAGTTCGATGCCATCGCCGCGGTGATCCTGGGTGGGACCTCGTTCGAGAAAGGGTACGGCGGGATCTGGGGAACGCTGGTCGGAGCGCTCGCCATCGCCGTGCTGCGCAACGGCCTCAACCTGATCGGACTCGGCGCTGACTGGCAGGTGGCTGTAGTGGGCATCGTCATCGTCAGTGCCGTCGCAATCGACGCACTGCGCCGCCGCACGTGATCGCCTCGGTCCAGCGCTTGCCGGCGGACGTGCTGTTCGTCGTCTTCACACGGACCGCGTTTCTCGTGCTGCTGGTCGGCGTGCTGGCGCTCGCCAGTCCGCATTTCCTGACGTCAGCCAACACGCTGATCGTGGTGCGCCAGGCCGCGCTGCTGTTTCTGATGGCGGCGGGACTGACCCTG
>DASYPC010000476.1:0-2632 GCA_036007105.1 Burkholderiales bacterium
AACCAGTGGCCCCCGCTGTGTGAGAGCGATGCTCTACCGCTGAGCTAACCACCCTGGTGAAGAGGTCGTGATTTTACCCGACCAAAGGAATTCCTATGAAACTTGCATGCACGATCGTTCTCGGCGCTGCACTTGTGATCCGTCCGGCGTTTGCAGCGCCCACGCAGGACGGTGCGATGGCCCCGTTGCCGGCGGAGAAGATCGCCGGGCAGGTTCGCTATGTGACCGGCGGCGTCGGCCAGGAAGAGGCGGAGGCTTTTCGGCAGGCGCAGCGCGATTATTCGCTCGCGCTCGAGTTCGGGAACCAGGCGAAGCCGCGCGCCCAATTCACCGCGGGCGTGAACGTGCTCATCCGCGATGCGCGCGGCAACACGGTGCTGGATGCGGTATCCGACGGCCCGTTCCTGCTCGCGAAGCTTCCGGCCGGCCGCTACACGATTCGCGCGACGCAGAACGGCAAGACGCTGGATCGTGTCGCGACCGTGGCGGGAGGGAAGTCGACGCACGTCGCCTTCCTGTGGCAGGACGAATAGGCGCCACGCGGGATCGGCGCATTCGCCGGAAGTAGCGCTCGCCGACCAGGACCGCGCAGCGTTGCGCGCGCCTGCCGTAGAATCGCCTGCTTCCGATGGCGATCCGAACGCGCTTCGCACCCAGCCCCACCGGTTTCCTGCACATCGGCGGAGCGCGCACCGCGCTTTTTTCGTGGGCGTATGCGCGGCGCCACGGCGGGAAATTCGTGCTGCGCTTCGAGGACACCGATCTAGAGCGCTCGACCGCGGAGTCGGTGAACGCGATGCTGGAAGGGATGAAGTGGCTCGGCATCGATTGGGATGAAGGCCCGCTTTTCCAGATGCAGCGGCTGCCCCGGTACCGGGAAGTCGCCGACCAGCTGACGGCGCAGGGCCACGCTTACCCCTGCTGGGCGACCAAGGAAGAGATTGACGAGCTGCGCGCTGCGCAGCGTGCGCAGGGCCTCAAGCCGCGCTACGACGGGCGGTGGCGTCCGGAGCGGGCGCGCGCCGCCGGTCTCGTTCCGCCGCAGGACCGTGCGCCGGTGATCCGCTTTCGCACGCCGGAGGAGGGCAGCGTCGGCTGGAACGACCTCGTCAAGGGGCCGATCGAATTTCCGAACGGCGAGCTCGACGATCTCGTGCTGCTGCGCGGCGACGGCGTCCCGACCTACAACTTCGGCGTCGTCGTCGACGACCTGGACATGGACATCACGCACGTCATTCGCGGCGACGACCATGTCAACAATACGCCGCGCCAGATCCATATCTTCCGCGCGCTCGGCGCGCGGCTGCCCGAATTCGCGCACGTGCCGATGATCCTCGGCGCCGACGGCGAGCGGCTCTCGAAGCGCCACGGCGCGGTGAGCGTCATGCAGTATCGCGACGACGGCTACCTTCCCGAAGCGATGGTCAACTACCTTGCGCGCCTCGGCTGGTCGCACGGCGACGAAGAGGTGTTCCAGGTCGAGCGCTTCATCGAGTGGTTCGACCTCGCGCATGTCAGCAGATCGCCGGCGCAGTTCAACCCGGAGAAGCTGGCGTGGATCAACCAGCAGCACCTGAAGGCGGCCGATGACGTGCGCCTGGCGCAGCTCGCGCTGCCGGTGCTGCGCTCGCTCGGCGTCGACATCGCCATGGGCCCGCCGCTCGAGCAGGTGGTGGCGCTGCTCAAGGATCGCGCCGCGACGATCGCGCAGCTTGCCGATGCCGCGTGCCTGTTCTACCGCTACGAAGCGCCCGCACCCGCGAGCGTCGCCGAGATGCTCACCGAGCGCGTGCGGCCGGCGATCGAGATGCTCGCAGCCAGGCTGGCCGACGCCGCCTGGGACCGCAAATCGCTCGCCGCGACCGTGAGCGGCGTGCTCAAGGCTAGCGGCCTCAAGATGCCTGAGCTCGCGATGCCGGTAAGATTGCTGGTGACCGGCCGCACGCAGACCCCGTCGCTCGACGCCGTTCTCGAGCTGCTCGGGCGCGAGACGGTGCTGGCGCGGCTGTCCAAGCATCTTCATTCGAACTGAAGGGAGGCTTCGTGTTTCGCATCTGGATCGGATCGATGGTCGCGCTCGCCGCTTTCGCCGCGCAGGCACAGCAGATGGAAGCCGGCGAATGGGAATTCACCAACACCATGAGCTCGCCGATGCTGCCGCAACCGCAGACGATGACGATGAAGCGCTGCCTCACCAGCAAGGAAGCGAGCGATCCGGCGGGATGGCAGCCGCGGCCCGAGAGCGATTGCAAGGTGACGCCCAAGGGCCGGAGCGGCGACTCGGTGTCGTGGGACATCTCGTGCCCGAAAGCCGGCATGAACGGCACCGGAACCGCGCGTCTCGCCGGGGCGACCATCGAGGGCGAGACGAAGATGACCATGTCCGGCCAGGGTCAGAACGTCGAAATGACGACGAAGACGAAGGGCCGCCGCCTCGGGCCGTGCAAATAACCGTGCAAATATAAAAAAGGAGGGGAGACTGATGTTTCGCATGCTGATGGGGTCGTGCATTGCGCTTGCCTGCATGGCTGCGCACGCGCAGAAGATGGAACCGGGCGAATGGGAATTCACCAGCACGATGGTCTCGGACAAGCTGCCCAAGCCGCAGACGATGACGATGAAGCGCTGCATC
>DASYPC010000477.1:0-2927 GCA_036007105.1 Burkholderiales bacterium
GAGAGGTTGATCACGCCGACCAGCGCGTCGGTGCGACGCTCGCGGACGAGAAAACCTCGGTTTGATGGATCCCGCATGCGCCTGACGTATGCGCGAAACTGCTTCGGCGTGGACGGCGCATGGGCCCAGGGGCGGTGCAGCGCGCGGCTCGCCCGCTCTGCAGCCAGAAATTCACGCTGATCGCCCAGCGCAACCCGACGGAGATAGATGCGCGCGCCCACTTTTAGAAAGTGAAACGGGATGAGCGGCGCCTAGCGGCGCAGATCGAGCGTGAAAGGAAAGTTCGGGTTGCGGGCCTCGGAGCGCACGTCGATCCGGCCCGGGGTATGGCCCATCCGGACGAAACGCGCGAGGCGCCGGCCTTCGGCTTCGTACGCGTTGACAGGGAACGTCTCGTAGTGCCGGCCGCCCGGGTGCGCGACGTGGTACTGGCAGCCGCCCATCGAGCGCTGCATCCACGTGTCCACGAGGTCGAACACGAGCGGGGCGTGAACGGGAATCGTCGGATGCAGAGCCGACCAGGGCTGCCACGCGCGGTAGCGAACGCCGGCGACGTATTCCCCGGTGTTGCCGGTCGGCTGCAGCGGCACCGCGCGGCCGTTGCACGTGAGCACATGCCGCTCGCCGATCAATCCGGTCGCCTTCACCTGCAGCCGCTCGAGGGACGAATCGACGTAGCGCGCGGTACCGCCGGGCGCGCCTTCCTCGCCCATTACGTGCCAGGGCTCGAGCGCAGTGCGCAGCTCGAACTGCGCGCCGCGGGCGGCGAAGTCGCCGGTGCGCGGAAAGCGGAACTCGAAGTGCGGCGCGAACCATTCCAGCCGCAGCGGGTAGCCCGCGTCGTCCAATTCTTCGATGACATCGCCAAAATCCTGCCACACGAACCACGGCAGCATGAAGCGATCGTGCAGCTCGGTCCCCCAGCGCTTGAGGCGCGCCGGCCGGTACGGCATCGCCCAGAAGCGCGCAACGAGCGAGCGCAGCAGCAACTGCTGCGTGAGCGACATGCGAGCGTGCGGCGGCATTTCGAACGCGCGCAGCTCAAGGAGACCGAGGCGGCCGTTGGCGGAATCCGGCGCATACAGCTTGTCGATGCAGAACTCGGCGCGGTGCGTGTTGCCGGTCGCGTCGATCAGCAGATTGCGGAACAGCCGATCGACGAGCCAGGGCGGGACCGGTCCGGCGCCGCGTCCTTTCAACTCTTTCAGCGCGATCTCCATCTCGTACACCGAGTCGTTCCGCGCCTCGTCGATCCGCGGATGCTGGCTGGTCGGGCCGATGAACATGCCCGAGAACAGGTACGACAGCGACGGATGGTTGTGCCAATAGGCCAGCAGGCTGGCGAGCAGGTCGGGACGGCGCAGGAACGGCGAATCAGCGGGCGTTTCCCCGCCGAGCACGAAATGGTTGCCGCCGCCGGTGCCCGAGTGCCTGCCGTCGAGCATGAACTTCTCGGTGGTGAGCCGCCCGTCGCGCGCCTGCTCGTAGACGAACGTCGTGTGATCGACGAGCTCGTCCCAGTTTCGCGCCGGGTGGATGTTCACTTCCAGCACTCCGGGATCGGGGGTGATCCTCAGGCTCTCCAGCCGCGGGTCGCGCGGCGGCTCGTAGCCTTCGATCACCACTGGGACCGCGAGCGAAGCCGCGGTTTCCTCGACCGCGCCGACGAGCTGCAGATAGTCTTCGAGCGCCGAGGTCGGCGGCATGAACAGGTAGAGCACGCCGTTCCTCGGCTCGGCGCAGATGGCGGTCCGTGTGATGCCCGCCGCCGACTCGAATGCGGCCGGCGCACGCTCTGCGCCCGCCGATTGCACCTTGCGTGGCTGCATCCGGATCTCGCGACGCGAGGGCATCGGCACGATCCGCTGTGTCGGATCCGGCGCGTGGATCGTCGGCGCCTCTGCCGCGCGCACCCACGGCAGCGAATCGAGCGGCAGCCGCAGCCCGAGCGGTGAATCGCCCGCGACCAGGAAGCAGCGCTCCTCGCGCAGGAACCACCGGCCGCTCTTCCACGCACCCGACGGCTCGCGCTGCACCGGGAAGACGTGCCCGGCGATGCGGTCGAGGCCGTGCATGTAGATGCGGCGCAGGCGCTCGCGCTCGAGCGGATCGGCGAGCCGCGAGTCGAACGGATCGACGTTTGCCGGGAGCTTGCGCTCGCGCCACAGGTAGTACCAGGCGTCCTCGTACGCGGGAAACACGTACTGTGGGTCGAGGCCGAGGCGCTCGGCGAACGCGCGGAGGAATCGCTCCGCCTGCGCCGCGTCCGCGCCCTGCGGCGCGCGCTCGTCGGCGAGCAGCGCCGGGTCGCTCCACAGCGGCTCGCCGTCCTTGCGCCAGAAACAGCCGAGCGACCAGCGCGGCAGCTGCTCGCCCGGATACCACTTGCCCTGGCCGAAATGCAGCAGCCCGTTCGGCGCGTAGCGGTCGCGCAGCCGCCTGAGGAGATCCGCAGCGAGCGTGCGCTTCGCGGGGCCGAGCGCCTCGGTGTTCCACTCGCCGCCGTCGCGGTCATCGATCGAGACGAACGTCGGCTCGCCGCCCATCGTCAGCCGCACGTCGCGCGCTTCGAGGTCTGCGTCGACCCGCAGCCCGAGCGCTTCGATCTCGGCCCACTGGCCATCGCTGTAGGGCTTGGTGACGCGCGGCGCTTCCCAGACCCGCTCGATGCGCATCGAATGCGAGAACTCGGTCTCGCATTCGTCGGTGTAGCCGGTGACCGGCGCAGCGCTGTCGGGAAGCGGCGTGCACGCGAGCGGGATATGTCCTTCGCCGGCAAACAGGCCCGACGTCGGGTCGAGCCCGACCCAGCCTGCGCCCGGGAGGTAGACCTCGCACCACGCGTGCAGGTCGGTGAAATCGGCGGCTGGTCCGGAGGGTCCGTCGAGCGATTTTACGTCCGGCGTGAGCTGGATCAGGTACCCTGA
>DASYPC010000478.1:0-3648 GCA_036007105.1 Burkholderiales bacterium
CAGCGGCGATGCATTGACGGAATGGCCGCTAGTGATGGCAACTGCGATGCTCGCGATGCTGCCGCCGGCGCTGGTCGTGGTGCTGATGCAGAAGTGGTTCGTGAAGGGTCTCGTGGAGACGGAAAAATAATGGCTGCCGTATCGCTGAAGGATGTGCGCAAGAGCTATACCTCGGACCTCCAGGTCATCCATGGCGTATCGATGGAGATCAGGGACGGCGAGTTCATCGTCATCCTCGGGCCTTCGGGCTGCGGCAAGTCCACGTTGTTGCGCATGGTGGCGGGCCTGGAGACGATCACTGCCGGCGAGATCGCGATCGGCGGCCGCGTGGTCAACAACCTCGAGCCCAAGGATCGCGACATCGCGATGGTGTTCCAGAACTACGCGCTCTATCCGCACATGAGCGTGTACGACAACATGGCCTACGGGCTGCGCATCCGCGGCCTGTCCAAGTCCGAGATCGATACGCGGGTGCAGAAAGCAGCGGCGATCCTCGAGCTCGCCAAGTTCCTCGACCGCAAGCCGCGCGCGCTCTCGGGCGGCCAGCGCCAGCGCGTCGCGATGGGGCGCGCGATCGTGCGTGAGCCGCAGGTGTTCCTGTTCGACGAGCCGCTGTCGAACCTCGACGCGAAGCTGCGGGTGCAGATGCGCGCCGAGTTGCAGGCGCTGCACCGCCGGCTCGGCACGACGAGCCTTTTTGTCACGCACGACCAGGTCGAGGCGATGACGCTTGCGCAGCGCATGATCGTCATGAACGCCGGCCGGGCGGAGCAGATCGGCGCGCCGCTCGAGATCTACGCCAGGCCTGCGAGCACCTTCGTCGCGAGCTTCATCGGCTCGCCGCCGATGAACCTGATCCCGACGAAGCGCGACGGTCGCGACGTGCTGCTCGGCGTGCGGCCCGAGCACCTCGAGCCGTGCGCCCAGGGCGACGCCACGATGACGGTCGACATCGATCTGATCGAGCCTCTCGGCAGCGACACGCTGGTCTATGGCCATATCGGGGCCGAGCGCACTGGCGCGCGGGTGGCGGTCAGGCTGCACCAGTCGGTGGACGCCCGCACCGGGCATCTGCCAGTGCGTCACAGCGCGGCGCAGGCGCACTATTTCGATCCGCAGAGCGGGAAGCGCATCGAATCGTGAGCTGGCCGGGCCCGCGCATCCTCGCGCATCGGGGCGGCGGCTCGCTCGCCCCGGAAAACACGCTCGGCGCGATCCGCCTCGGCGCATCGCGCGGCTTCAAGGGAGTCGAGTTCGACGTAATGCTCGCGGGCGACGGAACGCCGGTCCTGATCCACGACGAGACGCTCGAGCGCACGACGAATGGCCGCGGCGTCGTCGCTGGCACTCCGTACTCCGTGCTCGCGCGGTTGAACGCCGGAAACGGCGAGCCCGTTCCAACCTTTGAGCAGGCCGCGCGCCTGTGCCGCGAGCTCGGGCTCTGGGCCAACGTGGAGATCAAGCCCGCCAGGGGCCACGAGCGGGCCACCGGCGAGGCGGTGGCGAAGATGGCAGCAGACCTTTGGCGTGGCGATGCGCTTGCGCCGATCCTTTCCTCATTTTCCAGCGAAGCGCTGGCGCGCGCGGGCGACGTTTCGCCCGGTCTGCCGCGCGGCTTGCTGGTAGGGAAGGTCCCGGCGGACTGGAGTTCGCGTCTGCGCGAGCTGGCCTGCGTCGCGCTTCACTGCGACTACAAGCACCTCGAACAGGCGAGTGCTACGGCAATTCGCACTGCGGGCTACGCGCTCCTCGTCTACACCGTCAATGAAACTGCGGATGCGTCGCGGCTGTTCGGCTGGGGGGTGGACTGCGTCGTCACGGATGCCTTGGACCGGATCGGTCCGGAGTAACGATTTGTATCGCTGTCTGCCACGGCAGCAGCCCGCGCGTTAAGCCGACGGGACCATTCCCTCAACCCTTACGACGGAGTTAAGACAATGAAACTCTTGAAATTCCTTGCAGCCGCAGCAATCGCCGCCAGTACGCTGCCGGCGTTCGCCCAGACGCAGAGCACCCCCCGCATCGACGCGCGCCAGGCCGAGCAGCAGCAGCGCATCGAGCAGGGCAAGAAATCAGGGCAACTGACGAAGAAAGAAGCCGCGCGCCTCGAAAAAGGCCAGGCGCGAATCCAGAGGATGGAAAACAAGGCGGTCGCGGACGGCAAGGTGACGAAAAAGGAGCGGCGCCGCATCGAGCACGCGCAGGACGTGGAAAGCCGCAAGATCTACCGCGAGAAGCACGACAACCAGCAGCGCAAGTAAGTCCGCAGCGTTTCACGCGCAGCGCGCGCCGTCGACTTCTACGCAGACGCCGCTGACGAACGAAGCCTCGTCCGAAGCCAGGTAGAGGCACGCGTTCGCCACGTCGAGCGGCGTCGAGAAACGTCCCAGCGGGATCGTGGCGAGATAGGCGGCGCGAATCTCGGGCGAGATCGAACCCCCGGCAAACTCGGCGGAGAGTCCGGTCTCCGGGCTGAACACCGGGTTCACGCAGTTGACGCGAATGCGGTCCGGGCCGAATTCCGCCGCCATCGATTTCGAAAGCAGGATGACCGCCGCCTTGGAGCTGTTGTACACGGCGAGGCCCGGGCGCGGACGAATGCCTGCGGTGGACGCGACGTTCACCAGCGCGCCGCCGCCTCGCTTGCGAAACACCGGCACCGCGTGGATCGCCGAGAGGTAGACGCTCTTCACGTTCACCGCGTAGACCCTGTCGAACTCGGCCTCGGTCGTTTCGAGATAGGGTTTCTTGCGGTGCGTCCAGCCGGCGTTGTTCACGACCACGTCGAGGCTGCCGAAAGCCGATTCGGCGGTGCCGATCAGGCTCGCCCAGTCGACGCTGCGGGTCACATCCGCGCGCACGAAGACGGCCTTGCCTCCGGCGCTCGCGATCTCGCCGGCGATCCGCTCGCCGGCCGCGGGATTGATGTCATTGACGACGACCCGCGCGCCTTCCTGCGCGAATCGCTTGGCGATGCCCGCGCCGAACCCCGAGCCCGCGCCGGTGACGATTGCAACCTTGTCCTTGAGCCTCATAATTCCTCCTTGTCCGACCCGATTATAGAAGGCCCGCGATGAACCTCGACCGCGTCACCTCCGGCCGCGACGTGCCGAACGACTTCAACGTGATCGTCGAAATCCCGATGAACGCCGACCCGATCAAGTACGAAGTCGACAAGGCGACCGGCGCCATGTTCGTCGACCGGTTCATGTCCACCGCGATGCACTATCCCTGCAACTACGGCTACGTGCCGCGCACGCTGTCGGGCGACGGCGATCCGGTCGACGTGCTCGTCATCTCGCCGTTTCCGCTCATCACCGGGGTCGTCGTGCGCTGCCGCCCGGTCGGGATGCTGCGCATGGAAGACGAGGCGGGCGACGACACCAAGGTGCTCGCCGTGCCGATCGACAAGCTGACGAGCCTGTACCGCCACATCGAATCCCCGCGCGACGTGCCCGAGGCGCGCCTCGCGACCATCGCGCACTTCTTCGAGCACTACAAGGATCTCGAGCGCGGCAAGTGGGTCAAGGTGAAGGGATGGGTCGGCGCCGCCGAGGCGAGAAAGGAAATTCTCGACGGGATGAAGCGCTACAAGAAGACGGCGGGGAAGAAGCTGAAGTCTTAGGAGAGCGCGGTTATTTGATTTTC